>CAZKCK010000099.1:0-14787 GCA_964550695.1 uncultured Bacteroidales bacterium
GTTTGTTATTTTGCAGGTTAAAACAAGCATTTCACCGAATAATCCTTGCAGATTAAATGCGTGTGCGTAAATTCGCTACCTAATTTCCATACTTATACCATTATGAACAAACCACTGAAAATCAAAAAATTCAACCTGTTTGCCGTTCTCATCCTGTGTACACTTGTAATTGCAGGATGTACAAAACAACCATCCTTTCCGGGATATAAATTAATCGAAAAGCGTTTTGTAAAGGAAGTAAATGCTGATTGCTACCTGCTTGAACATGAAAAAAGTGGTGCACGCATCCTGAAAATTGCAGCCGCCGATCCAAACAAAACCTTTAACATTGCATTTAAAACCTTTCCGGACTCCGATTGTGGAACACCACATATTATTGAACATTGTGTGCTGAATGGTTCAAAAAACTTCCCGGTAAAAAGTCCGTTCGATGTGCTCAGCAAGGGCTCTCTCAATACCTTTATCAATGCCTTTACCGGTGATGATTTTACGATGTACCCCGAAGCAAGTATGAATACCAAGGATTACTTCAACCTGATGCATGTGTACCTTGATGCCGTGTTTAACCCGCTGATGGATACTGATACCCGCATTCTGAAACAGGAAGGCTGGCATTATGAACTCATGTCAAAAGATGCCCCGGTTGAATACAGGGGGGTGGTTTATAACGAGATGAAAGGAGCTTTCTCCAATCCCGAGCGTATCCTGAATTTTCAGATGTATAAAAATCTGTTTCCTGACAACGCCTATGGTTTTGAAGCTGGCGGTTACCCCGAAGCCATCCCCAACCTGACCCAGGAAGATTTCGTGGCATTTTATAAAAAACATTATCACCCTGAAAACAGTTTCATCCTGCTTTATGGTGACGCTGACCTAGCACAGGAACTGAAGTTTATAGATGAAAACTACCTTTCAAAATACACCAAGACCGGTCAGAAAGCCAGTATTCAGGACCAGAAGCCCTTTGAAGCCATGAAAGATCTTACAGCTTACTATGCTTCAGCCGAAGGGCAGAGTGCCCAAAACCAGACGTATCTGTCACTGGGTATGGTGTGTGGACAAAATACGGACGAAGCCCTTTCGATGGCACTCGAAACCATTGCCGAAGTGGTGGTGAACCAGGAATCGGCGCCCCTGCGACTGGAACTTCAGAAAGCAGGTATCGGACAGGATGTATATGCCTCCGTTGATAAAGTAAAACAAATGGTATTTCAGATCAATGTTCAGAATGCCAATGCCGCCGATAAGGAAAAATTCAAAGAAATAGTTTTCAGGGTTTTGAATGAGCAGGTTCAAAAAGGAATTGACAAACAAGTGATTGAAGGCGTGCTGAACCGTACTGAATTCAGCTTGCGCGAAGGCAATGATGCACAAAAAGGACTTTCATGTGCTTTCAGGACACTCACCGGTGAGTTTTTTGCCAGCGACCCCTTTATCGGACTGGAGTATGAAAAACCCCTTGCAGAGGTTAAAAAAGCCCTTACCACGCCTTACCTTGAGGAAATTATCAAAAAATATCTGCTCGGCAATCCCCATTCATTGCTGCTGACCGTAGAACCCAAACAGGGCCTTGATAAGGAAGCGCATGAAAAAACCATCGGTAAACTGAAAGATTACAAAGCATCACTCGATGAAAAAGGCATTGATAAACTGATTGCCGAAACCAATGAGCTGATTGAATATCAGAAACGTGAAGATACTCCTGAAGCCATTGCCACCATCCCGATGCTGAGCCTGAAAGACATTGATTCGAAAGCTCCTTATTTTGGAGTTACAACATCATCAGCCGAAAATGTACCGGTGCTGAAATACGAAGACTTTACCAACAATGTGGTGTATATGAACCTCTATTTCGATCTGCATACCCTGCCGGCCACCATGATTCCGTACGCAGCCCTGCTTACAAATGTTACCGGTAGTATGAATACCGAAAAGCATACCTATGCCCAGCTCGACAAATCGCTCAACATCAACACCGGAGGGTTTTATACTTCACTTACCTCATTTACCGAAGACATGGATGATAACAAGCTCCTGCCCAAATTTGTGGTAACAACCAAGGCCATGAACAACAAACTCGACAGCCTCTTCCCGCTGGTGAATGAAATTCTGAACAAAACAGTATATTCTGATACAGAGCGGCTGAAACAGATTTTGATCCGCCACCAGTCGCAACTTGATGGCAATATAAAGAGCAACGGATACATGATTGCCGCCACCAGACTCGAGTCATATTTCAGCAATCAGGGTATGTTTGACGAGCTCACAGGCGGAATTGAATACTATCGTTTTATCACGAACTTACTTGCCGGCTTCGACAAAAATGCTCCTGAAATTGTTGCAAATCTGCAGAAAACCGCAAAACTGCTGTTTACAAAAGACAACATGATGGTGGCTACCACGATTTCGAAAGATGACTACAGTGTGTTTGAAAAAGGACTTGGGACAATGATACAATCGTTTGCCTCTGAAAAACCTATGTTAAATACCTGGGAACTGAAGCCGGAGATTAAAAACGAAGGTATTCTTACAGCCTCAGCAGTACAATATGTGATAGCTGGATATGATTATAAGCAACTTGGATACCAGTGGGATGCAAAACTTCGCGTGCTGAACCAGATACTTTCGAGTGATTTCCTGCAGACCCGTGTCAGGGTCATTGGCGGAGCCTATGGTGGTTACAGCAGTGTGACCAATTCCGGGATACTTTCATTCAACTCATACCGCGATCCAAACCTGAAGCAAACCCTCGATAACTATAATGCAGTTCCTGAATACCTTGCAGGTTTTACAGCCGATGAAAAAACCATGACACGTTACATCATTGGTACAATAGCCGGCACTGATGCCCCTTTGACTACCTCACAAAAGGGTGAAAGGGCTTTCAATTACTATTTTACAAAGCGTGATGCGGCCTATGTACAGCGCGACCGCGATGCCATCCTGTCAACTACTGCAACTGATATTAAAAACTTCAGCAAACTGGCGCAGGATGTGTTAAGTAAAAAAGCTTTCTGTGTTTATGGCAATGCCGAAAAAATCAAAGCTGATAAAGACCTGTTTAAAACATTGATTACACCTGAAAAATAAACCATTCCAACACCACTACTGCTAACCTGACCGTGAGGAGGCGGGGATGACCTGATAAAGGTTGTTCCTGCCTTTTTTACATTTTGTTCCTGCCTTTTAAGTTACTTTTGCCTGAATCATTTTTATTGTAATCTGAAACCCTGATGGAACACAACGAAGTACTTCTGAAACTCGTAAAAGTAAAAATGCCGTTTGGCAAATACAAGGACCAGCTAATCTGCAATTTGCCTGAGCGTTATTTGGTATGGTTTCATGCACAGGGCTTTCCCGCCGGTGAATTGGGGATGCTGCTAAACACCATGTACGAAATCAAACTCAACGGACTGGAATATTTGCTCAAACCGCTGAAGGGATAGGGAAGAGAAGAGTAATGAGCGGTGAGTGATGAGTTTTTAACCCGTTTAATTAATCCGGTAACAAACTCATTCAAGAAATTAACACAAAAAACCGGACTCAGCGATAATTCCTGAATCCGGTTTTAATTGTAGAATATGATAGAACGCCGCGTGGTTATTCCGTTTTGTGTTTGGCCAGCGTAAACGTACGTGTGATGTTAAACCCGATAAAAATATCCCCATGCCCCCATGAGCCTGTGGTTTCGGTGATGTAACCATGCTCGGTGATGGGATTTGAATTGGTACAAAAAATCTGAAAAACGTGCCCGCCGGTCTCAATATCAATACCTGCCGAAAGACTGTTTGAATAATCATCTGCCGTCTTTCCGGGCAGCAGGTAAAAATATTCGGCATTCAGCGTTATCCGTTGACTTACCTTGATACGTCCGCCAATACCCGTTGCAAAAACATCGTTCTGATCAGCAATTGTGGGAACCATATTCCGGTGAACCAGCGTAGGGGTAAACTGCATTGAGAAGGCGTTCCCGAACTTGCGGGCTATGAGCAACTGGTGCACAAACGACAGCCTGGATGAAAAGAAGTTTGTTCTGTCGGGATGCTCCCATGTTAATGAATTTAAACCCATTGACCCAAAATAACTGACGGATACCGGCATCACCCGGGCTCCGGAACTCTGTCTCAGAAACAGGTATTTCACATGCCCGTCAAACAGTTTTTTATAGGTACCGCGTGCAATACCGGCACTTAAACGGTTGGTAATCCCGTATTCAAGCCCGATACGGATGTTGGCCTGGTCGAGTCCGAAGAAATTGTAGGCTCCGGAATTGATCTGTCCGAAATGGTGCGAAATAATAAACACCATATCGCCTTTTGCAGGTGCCTGTATGGAATGGTTTAAAACCACACGGGTGGTTTTGAAGGTACCAAAGGCATAATCTATCGCTGGTTTGTCATCACCCAGCAAGTCAAGGAGTTCCTGTGCACGGCTTTGCCATGTTACAAACATGGTCAGCAGCAGGGTTAGTGATAGATATTTCTTTATCATATTATTTGAGTTTTTCAAGGGTGATATCTACTGTAATTTCCACATCTTCAGCAATGTTTTTAACAACAGCACCCGGAATACTGATATCAAAGTCTTTCACCTTAATATTGAATTTTGATATTCCATGAATCTTTCCATCCTTGCTTTCGAATGTGCCGGTTGCCTTAACGGGCTTTTTAACTCCGTGAATGGTCAGATCACCCTGAACCTGCGCTTCAAATTTGCCATTTTTATCAAAGCTCATATCTTTGATATTGGTAACTTTACCCATAAACATGGCGTTGGGGAATTTGGCTGACTCAAGATAGTTCTCATTAAAATGCTCCTGCATCAGGGCTTTTTCAAATTCAAATGATTTGATGAGCACTTTAAAAACCAGATCACCTGTAACGATGTCAAGTGCTGCGTTGACCTGATTGTTCACCGCCTCAATTTTTTCCATTGGTGCGTCACTGTGAAATTTGATTTTTCCTGTTTTGGTAAGATATTTCTGGGCCATTAAAGGCTGTAAAAACAGGCAAACTACAATAATTATACTGAAAAGGCTTTTCATATTACTTCCTATTTACTTGTTATTGAACATTTTTCAAGAATTACATCGGTATCGTTGTAGCCGGTAAGGTACCCTTTGATGGCGACCTCTGACTCAGGCTGAAGTGATTTAAGCTTCTGGATATGGCCCGGCAACATGGTACAACGGATGCCTTCATCGCCAAACATACCCTGATCGAACACAAAAACTGCAATCACCAGTGAATCTGCTTCTTCAACCTTGCTTAACTTACCGGTCATCTCTACAAGTTTGCCATTGAATTTTAGCTCGGCTGCAGCTTTATCGGTTTTAAAAGCAGTAAAAATATCTGCGGCTTTTAAATTGAAATCAGGGGTCATGGTTTCAAAGTCGGGATGTGGTTTGTTATAAACAAAAACATATCCTGCAACAGCAGCAACAATGCCGGTGATTGCAAGTATAATCAGGATTTTTAACCAGGTTTTCATTGCTTGGGTTTTTAATTGTTAGGTGCACCTGCATCAATCCAGGTTTTAATCTTGCTTATTGCACAATCAGAGAGTTTTGTGCCGTCTTTTGGCATAGCCGAAAAGCCCGACTGATGGCTTACCGTTCCATAGAGTTTCCCGCTGCTGGCAATGGCTTTTAAACTTGCATAGTTGTCGGTTGTAATATTTCCGGATGGTGCAACGCCACCGTGACATCCGTTGCAACTTGCCGACATAATCGGAGCGATGGTAGCGGAATAGGTTACATTCGTTAAATCACAGTCGACGGGAGCCTGTGGATAAATTTCTTCTTCATTATCATTGTAACAACCTGCAAATGGCAGGATGATCATTGCGGCGAAAAGTACTATCCCGATAGTTTTCCGCACGGTCTTAATTGTTGGGTGTTCCATTGTATATCCATGTGTTAATTTTTGCAATATCGCAATTTGAAAGTCTTAAGCCGGTTGGCATGGGCTTAAACCCCGATAAATGTTTAATTGTTCCTGATAGTTTACCATTGTTGGCAATAGCTGTAATTTCAGCATAGGTAGTAAGTTTAATTCCACTTCCCGGATTATTGCCGCTATGGCATCCCGTACAACTGTTTTTAATTATCGGAAATATGTTGCCTGCAAATGAAACATTTACAGAGTCGCAACTCTGATCAGTGCATGAGTTGTTTTTGGCTCCTTGTGTGATCCATTTGTTTAATGCACTTTTTTGCTCATTTGACAATGGTGGTTTTGAATCCGGTGGCATTCCTTCTTCGCCACCACCCGAAATAACCTCATAAAGTTTTGACCCGGAAACGTTTCCGGCTTTTACTTCTTTCATAATTGAAGTATAGTTTTCCATTACAACATCACTTTTTGCTGTGGCTGCATCATGGCATCCGCTTTCAGCGCAGTTTGAACGCAACATGGGCAGTACGGTATTCACAAAATAAACCGTATCAGGGCTGCATGGACTTGTGTTAATGGTCGTATCACCCGGGCCTGCTATCACAACATCGTCAGCCGTATGTTTACAGGCATTGAAAATTGTGAGGAGCAACAGGCCGGCAGCAAGAAAGGCCATAATCTGAATTTTCATTTTTATTAGTTTAAGCGGGTTGTTACTTTAAATATCGTTAATGATGTATTCAATAAGCGTAAACAAATAGCATCGTAAACAGTTGACAAATCCTGTTATTAATAATCAATCCATAAAATAATTATAAAAATAAAGGGTTCAGATATCTATAAAAGACAATATGAACAAAATATTATCCTGATTTTGATTTTTAACTATTTAATAACATTGCCATTGCATGTTGCACAAAAATGAACAGCCTGCGCAGGTTTTTTGTTTTAACTTTGTCTAATGTAACAGCAGATTGCTGCAAATCCATTGAACAATATGGTTGTCCCTGATCCTTCACACTTTATTGAAAAGGTATTGCATGTAAAAAATATGGTTAGCCATAGTTGTATCCGTGTGATTCAATATGAGTTTGAAAGGGCTGGCATTGAGATTATTAAAATCAGACTTGGCGAAGTATCAATTGCATACCGGGGTGATAACGCTGTATTAAAAAAGGCGGCTGAAATATTGATTTCAGTAGGGTTTGTGCTGATTGAGAGTAAAACTGACCTGCTTGCTGCTAAAATCAAAAATGCTGTGATTGACCTGGTTCATTATTCAACCTATAATGCAATGGTGCGCAATTCAGATTATCTGGTTGAACGTTTCGACATGTCATATCAGTATTTGTCATCGGTATTTTCACAGGCAGAACACATTACACTCGAAAAGTATATCATATTGCAACGCATCGAAAGGGTGAAAGAATTGATACAAGAGGATGAATTGTGCCTGAGTGAAATAGCCTTTATAATGGGCTACAGCAGTGTACAGTATTTATCAACCCAGTTTAAAAATATTACAGGCATTTCGGTCACTGATTTTAAGAAAGATCCGGCAGCATACCGTGTTTCGCTTCATATTGTTGGTAAAAACATTGAGATTGAAGAAATACACGATGATGCTTATATCAGGCCGGTATGAGAAGCCAGTATTTCAAAACCAATGAGTACAAGAATGATTCCTCCGACAATCTCCATCCTTCTGCCGAATTTATGCCCTGTTTTTTTCCCGAGTAACATTCCCAGCATGGCTACCAAAAAAGTAATGCTCCCGATGATGATGATTGCCAAAAAAATGTGTACCTCTATCAGCGCAAAACTAAAACCTACTACCAGGGCATCAATGCTTGTAGCAAACGAAAGCCATAACAGTATCCAGAATTTCAATGGATTAAATTTTCTTTCTTCCTGTGTTGCCGACAAGCTCTCAAGAATCATTTTTGTTCCGAGAATGGCCAGCAATCCAAAGGCAATCCAATGGTCATATTCTGAAACATATGGCCGGAGTTCTTTCCCGAAAAACCAGCCTATCAATGGCATCAATCCTTGAAAAAGCGCAAGCGAAAAGGCAATTTTTATTGCATTAAAAAAATCTAATTTCCTTAAAATCAGCCCGCAACTCACCGAAACCGCAAAAGTATCAAATGATAAACCAATGGCCAGAACAATTACAAATAATAAATGCATGTGATATTTTTTGTGCGGCAAAGATATGAAAAGAAAAAATGAACTTATTTTGCAGTGTACATGTGTTATTTTGTAAAACACCCTGATATTATTTAAAATGCGAAGCCCTTTACCCGATTTGCTGAAAGGATTGGCTGTTTACCTGATGATTCAGGTACATCTGGCCGAATTGTTTTTAAAACCTGAATTATATAGTGGAATAACCGGTCAGTTAGCCCTTTTGCTGGGTGGTGTTCCCGCGGCTCCGGTATTTATGGCTGTTATGGGATATTTTATGGCCAGATCAGGTAAGTCGTCATGGTCAGTGTTAAAGCGTGGAATCCTGCTTTTTGCAGGTGGCTTATTGTTAAACATAGGATTGAACAGTTCTTATTTTGTATTTCAATGGGTAAATCCTGATTTAATGTCAGCGTTTACTCCCTGGCCTTACATTTTTGGTGTGGATATTCTGTTATTTGCCGGCCTTGCAACCATATTGCTCGGATTATTAAAAAACCTTTTCAAGCCAAAACCAATTGTTTGGCTCGTGCTGGCAATAGCAGTTGTAACATTTTCATCCTTTTTCAATCAGGTAATTCCGGTTGAACAACGTATGGGATATGTCGCCGCATTTATTGGAGGTGGCAGTTTCTGGTCCTATTTCCCGCTGATTCCCTGGCTTGCTTATCCGCTTACCGGAATGGCTTTTGCAGGATTTGAATCTTCCTTTAAGAGCATGCGTAACATTTTACGGTATTCAGTGCTTTTTACAGCCCTGTTGCTGTTTTCGTGGCAGTTTGCTTATGGATTTGGTATTAGTGTTCAACTACATGATTATTACCACCATGGTGTCAGATTTTACCTGTGGGCTGTTTCTGGAATCATCCTGATTGCGTCCGCAGCAAAATGGATTGTTTCTGTTTCAGGTGAAACCCTGGTTATGCGATACATCTGCTGGACGGGCAAAAACGTTACCGTCTTTTATGTATTCCAATGGCTGCTGATAGGCAATCTCTCTGTAATATATTATAAATCTGTAGGTTTAATGGGCTTTTTTGTCTGGTTTTTGGCTATTTCCGTCTCCTCAGCTTTGCTCACATTTGGATTTGCCTATTTTAAAAACCGATACCGGCAAAGGCCCGGTGTTATTTGATTTCTTTTTTTGTCAGCTTTTCGGTCCACCAAATCCACATGCCAAAAATTAATATATAAAACAAGGGCCTGAAAAAATTGTCATGCGCCTGCGCGAAGTATTCCGGATTGCTTTGCAGGATCAACGACAAGCCGACGAGTCTGAAAAGGTTGATTAAATGCATGATAACAATTCCTAAAGGTATAAACCACAACTTCTTGCGCCATGGCCCGGGGTAAACCAGAAAGAGTATTCCCAGATGCAGCATTTGTTTGAATCCCGAACAACCAATATTGATGGTGATGTGGGTATGGTTTGTAAAAAACAGCACATCGCCCAACGGGATAACTTCCAGTTGAAAAACATGCTGATTGATCCAGAGACTATGAGCATACACCTGATTCATCAGGAATTGTTCCACTGGTTCCATCACAAAGCCCAAAGGCCTGTACCTGTGACCTGCCCAATAGATAAAAGTAAAGTGTATGGCTATGGTAATGAGTGCGAAAAGTGCAACACCCTTCAGCAAATCGAGATGATATCTGTAGAAAATGCCCTTTATACGGACAAAGAGCCGGTTACACATTATCTGAATGCTTCATGCCTGATTACTTTGCAAAGAAAAAGATTCCTCCATCGTTGCTTCCGTCATTTATTTGCCCGAAAAAGTTTTCGTCCATTACATCTGTCATCGTTTTTGGATCAATATACCGGGCAGTGATTTTTACCTTGTTATCTTCTGACACTTTTACTTTAACATAATTGTACACGTATCCTTCACCCTTAGGATAATCAATAAGCTTGCTTTCTGAAAACACCACAAAGGCCTTATCATTCCGCACAGCTTTCTGCGCAAAATACTCATATACATCTATCTTCAACCCACCGGTGGCATCCGGCACTTTTTCGTCAATTTCATTGTCGCTGATTAACTGGCATTTTTTGTAATACACCGTCATTCTTACCTCTTTCCCATCTTTGAGGGAAGTCATAAGGTCTTCAAAATTTTTAACCTGTGTTTGAGCAGTTATCTGTAATGTTATGATAACCAGACTGACAAAAAATAGTATTTTCTTCATATTGCAATAATTTGGAATAAAAGTATGATTTATTAATATTTATTTGGGGTTTTCGGTAAAGTGAATGTTTTTCAAGATACTGCTGTCGAATATCCTGCCAATGGGGTAAATATTGTGTTTTGCATCATAATAGGGCGTACGCTGATAAAACCAGTTGGTTTGTGTCCAGTGGTCTTTCATGGCGGGATTTTCAGCCTTTTCTTTCAGGAATTCTGCCTTTAATTCAGGATTGGAAGCAATCATTTCTCTGGCCATTTTTTCCATCACGTAGGTTTCAGCATATTCTTTTTGTTCGAAAATTATGTTCATAAATCCCCAATACAAAAAAGAATCATTTGATTTAGGTTCAAGCAGGTAGGCAATAATCTTCGCCGTCCGCTGGTTCATATCAATCACGGCCGTTCCTGCCGGAAATGTTCGAACCACGTTGTTTTCAATTGAATTTACGCTCAATGTAATATGGCCTTCATAACTGACATTCCGCCATTTCGGATTGCTGAATTTATATCCTGAAATTTCAGCGGTCAGGTCAGAAGCAAGGTATTTAACCCGTACTCCGTGTAGTTTCATCTTTTCTGTTAAAAGGCTCCATTCAGGCGGTATAAGGTAATATTCAGGCAGTAAAACCATTTCATCAGGGGCATTGGTTGAGAATACAGGAAGGTTCATGGTTGTTGGCTTATCTGAGTATTTAAACCAATCGCCTCCTGTCAGATCACTTTTCTCGATGGTATATTCAAAACCCAGAAAATTGGTCATTGTGCTGTCTTTTTCTGAAAGCTTGTAAGTGAGCGCAAAGGGGGCCTTCCTGAACTCCGGGCTTGCGGTTGCCAGATCAGCCTTTAGGTTTAAATCTTTTATTTTGGCGTGGTTGCTGTTTAAATTCTGCATACTGTACCTTACAAGTTCCAGCGTTGATTCCACTCTTGATTTGTAGGGCTTCAGCATATGCGTCTCAATCAGCATTCCGGGCCGGTTGCCGGCTGCGGCATATCCGAGTGAAAGCATTGGCGGTGCCGTCCTGATTTCGAGTCCGCTCCGCGGATCATGCCAGTCCCTGAAACTCACATACGGGAAAACCGGAAACCCCATTTTAAACATGTGTTGCTCCATTTGAGGTACAAACTGTGATTTTAACCAATCCGACTGTTCCCTGTCAGCATTGCCGTAAATTTCGAGCCCATACGTAATTACATATTGATAATCGGCCCCGTCAGTCGTATGCACATCAATAAAAAAATCGGGTAACCATGCATTATACATTTTAAGCCAGGCCTGCATCTCTGGCGCATCAGCCTTCATGAAATCCCTGTTCAGGTTCAGGTTTTGTGCAGTGGTTCTCCAACCCATTTCTTCAGGCCCGTTTTGGTTGATACGGTTATAGGGTCCGAAGCGCTCATGACCATCTACATTAAAAATGGGAATAAACAGCAGAGTAACATGGTCGAGCAGATTCACATTTATTTTATTGATCACCAGATCTCTGATCAGCATCAATCCTGCATCCTTTCCTTCCGGCTCACCGGGATGAATACAGGCTTGTACCAACAACACGACCTTGCCCGATGATTTTACTTTTTCAGGAGTAAAATTCTTGTCACTGTCAACAATTAAGAGTGGCAGATCACGCCCCTGCGGGCTTTTCCCGAAAGTTTCATAATGTACAATCGGCGATGCATCTGCAAGCTTTTTACAGAAATCAAGCGTCTCAGTATAGCGTGGGGTTTTTTTATAACCGGATTGCTCGTAGTACGTAATAAATGAGGCGTTTTGTGCCGGGGATGAAGACCCGTACAGAAATAAACAGATGCTGAGAATGTGTAAAATTTTCATTGGATAGGGTAAGGATGAAAGCACAAAAGTATAAAAATCAGTAATATTTATTTTTTTCATTGTTATTTCATCCGAGGGTCGAATTTTAGAATATATTTGCGCGTTTTTTAAGAGACAGTGATAAATGATTAATAAAAAAGTTGCAGTAATCGGAATCGGGCAATTTGGAGAAGCTATTGCTAAAAACCTCTCTAAAAAAGGGGTAGAGGTGTTGGCAATTGATAAGAGTCAGGCTAAAATTGAGAACATTGCTGACGATGTTGCCTATGCGGTTGCTATTAACGCATCCGACAAAAAAGCGCTTATTTCGCAGAATATTCAGGATTTTGATGCGGTTGTTGTAGCCATAGGCGAAGATTTTGAACAACGGCTGTTATGTGTAGCCCTGTTGCTCGATTTAAAAATAAAACGTGTGATTGCACGTGCAGGCGGTAAAAACCAACGTATCATCCTTGAGAAACTGGGTGTAAAAGAACTCTGGTCACCGGAACAGGAGGTAGGTATTATTGTGGCAGAAAGGTTGATGAACCCATCCATACTTTCATATCTCCAACTGCCTGACGATTACCGTATTGTTGAACTCCTCAGCCCGCGTAAGGTAGCCGGACGTTCACTCGGCGATATTGACCTGCGCGACCGCTACAAATTAAGCCTTGTAACTGTTAAGGAAGAATGCATTGTCGGAACAAAAGGGCTTGAATGTATTGAATACCATGTTGTTGGTGTGCCTGACACAAAATATATGGTTAAACCTACTGACCGACTGGTATTGTTCGGAAAAAATAAAGATCTCGACAGGTTTATACAAATCAACGAATAACTTTACCCACAAAGGATGCCTCCTATCGAAACAATAAACCGCATCAGGGAAAATATAAACTTAAAATTATATCCCCACAAAAATGCTGTTTTGTTCATTTTCAAGATACTCAGTTTTATAGTATCCGTTTTTGCAATTGGTAGTGTGATATATTATCATGGCTTTCCACGTTCAGTTCTGTCCGACGAATGGATTAACCTTATAACACGGGGTAGTCTGGCTTTTTATGTGTTTAAGTATTTTGTAGGATTTTTTTATGACTTTCGTCCGTTGCTGTATTTGAAGCGTACCTGGTTTGAAGGCGTACTGGTAGGGTTGGTGGCACTTCTGGGTACTTTTTCATTGATTTACGGAACCGGTAATGTTTTCGATTATTTTGTACACATCGGATTACCCGACCTGCCTGCTCTCTATATCATATTCGTGCAGTTTTACGTGTTTATAATAGTGGGCGTTGAACTTGGCAAGGCAAGTACACACATTGATCAGATAAAACTTGGCCCTGCTGGCATGCTCGTAGGTTCTTTTGTTGTGCTCATTCTTTCAGGTTCAGGCTTGCTTATGCTGCCTGAAATGTCGGTCAGTAAAAACATGAATTATATCAATGCACTGTTTACCAGTACTTCAGCCTGTTGTGTTACAGGCCTGACTGTGATTGACACGGCAACCTGTTTTACGACCAAAGGTCAGGCTATTATTATGTTGCTTATTCAGCTCGGGGGTATTAACATTATTTCATTTGCCACCTTTTTCGCCACCTTTTATGGCCCTTCATCAGGTTTAAAACAGCAATCGCTGCTCAAAGACCTGCTTTCAACCCACGGTTTGTCTGATACCAGAATGATTTTACGACGGGTCGTTTTCTTCAGTATATCCATCGAACTTGTCGGGGCAACCTGCCTGCTCTTTTCATGGTACAATTACCTCCCGGTACATGAATTCAGGGATAAACTCTTTTATGCGGCTTTTCATTCGGTTTCAGCATTTAACAATGCCGGATTTGCACTGTTTACCACAAACCTGATGGACGAAAGCATCAAACATCTGTATTTTTCACACTGGGTTATCATGGGTTTGATTTTTTTTGGTGGTATTGGTTTTTCTGCCCTGCAGGACATGTTTGGGGCAAAGAGTATCAGGGACCGTCTGAGAAACCCATGGAAAAAGCTTCAGGTTCAGACCAAGATTGTGCTGCATACTTCTATTGCCCTGATTCTGGTTGGTGCAGTGGCTTTTTATTTGCTTGAGCGCAACAATACATTGAAGGATATGTCGGTAATCGAATGGATTACAGCATCCTTCTTTCAATCAGTTACCGCAAGAACCGCAGGTTTTAACTCTGTTGATTTCAGCAAACTCGGGCAACCGGTTTTGCTGGTTATCATCGTTTTAATGTACATCGGGGCATCCCCGGGTTCAACCGGTGGTGGTATTAAAACCACTACCTTTCTGGCCTTGTTCAAGTCAGCTTCGGCTACCATCCGTGGCAAAAAGAATATTGAAGTTTTTAAGCACACCCTGTCGTTCGATACCATTGATAAAGCCTATTCAATTGCTTTGTTTTCATTCGTTTTAATCATTGTTTCCACGTTTTTCCTTTCAATCACAGAGCAAAATTTCAGCTTTATGAGTTTGCTCTTCGAGGAGGTATCAGCCTTTGGCACTGTGGGTTTATCTGTGGGTATTACGCCATATCTGACTGATGCCGGTAAAATTATCATCATCCTGACCATGTTCGTGGGAAGGATAGGTACACTTACACTCGCCATCGCCCTCATACGCAAAGTAGCCTATGCACAGTATACTTATCCGCGGGCAGAAATCATGATTGGATAGGTGTAGATATGCGGATTTGCAGAT
>CAZKCK010000100.1:0-12532 GCA_964550695.1 uncultured Bacteroidales bacterium
AAACGCCTGTTGCGTGAACTGGATGAACATGGGAAAATGCAGGTTAAAAGCATTTTACGGACATTGCTTCCGGGAAGTATGGTACAGGTTTGTTGCAAATTACTTGAACTCGATGCGGATAAATTAGGCAACCAGGTAAGTTCTGCCGAACGCAAAAAATTGCGTGTATGGTTAAAAGATTTCCGATTTAAAATAAACGGAATGAGAGGTTTTGACGAGGCCATCATTACATCAGGCGGGATTTCGACCAAAGAAATTGATCCCAGAACAATGGAGTCGAAGCTTATAAAGAATCTTTATTTTGCCGGTGAAGTAATTGACCTGGATGCAGATACCGGTGGGTACAATCTTCAGATTGCCTTTTCAACCGGTTGGGTGGCCGGCAAGGCCTGCTCAGCAGGGTTAAAAGAACAACATGGCTAAATCCATGTATTGCTTATCGTTGTACCATTTTACGCTCGAGTTCAATAATTTCAGGTTTTACAACCTTCCCATCATCAATGCCAAACCTGAGCATGGTAATTACGGCATGAATGCCATATATGCCTGCTGATCCGGGATTCATATGCAGACAGTTCAGTTGGGGATCGAAAATAATTTTAAGGATATGCGAATGACCTGAAATAAAAAGTCCGGGTTTTTCCTGCACAAGCATCTTCCGCACCTGTGATACATATTTACCCGGATAGCCTCCAATATGCGTCATGAGCACCTTCAGTTTCTCACATTCAAATAACTGAACCTCCGGATACGACATACGAACCACATGGTCGTCGATATTGCCGTAAACAGCTCTTAAAGGCTTGAAAGCCGCGAGTTTATCAGCGGTTGCAATATCACCGATATCACCTGCATGCCATATTTCATCACATTCCGCTAAGGCTGTATAAATTTGGCTGATTACAATTCCGTGGGTATCTGAAATAAGTCCGATTTGTTTCATAAAGAAGGTATTAATTCACAGGCATTACATTGAAAAAATTACAAGGTTGAAGCATACCTCCGCTGAACCTGGGGCTGGCATTACCACAATACTTCAAAATTAGAATGGAACCTAACTTAAGGCCAGTCATCAGCCGCTAGTCACCCCGATGTGGCAGTGCTAAAAGCGGCCTGTTGGCAAGGTAAAGGTCTTTGGCTTGCAGGGCAGGTTTAAACCAGCCATAAAAGAATGAACGCCGGTATGCCTGAAATACAATTAATTCAGGTTTAATCTGTTGAACCATTTCATGAAAACCAGAGCTTGGCTCTGTACACTGATAGATATCGAAATAGACCAGAGATATGGTTTTATCAAATCCAAGCCGTTCTTTCAGATTCCTGATAGCCGGGGCTGATATTTCATCATTGCTTTCGAAGTGCAGATGAACAAAATGAACACTGGAACCGTAAGGTTCCAGAAGATCCAACAGGTCTTTAATTTCCTCGTATTCAACACTGCCCATATCCGTAGCAAAAAGCACATTGTTAATACCTTTAAATGTTGAACCTACGGGAATAGCCAAAACCGGTACCTGAACATTTTTGATAAGCCGTTCGGCTGTGCTGCCTGAAAAATGATTTTTTTCTCCTTTACCAACTGCTCCAATGATGATGATGTCAGGCATATAGATGGTGCACACGCGTTTTATCTCCACATCGGGATCTCCGGCAACCAGTTCTGCTAAAATAAACAGATTGGTTTTGCCAGCCGAAATTGCCATATTTGTTACCGTCTTCAACAGCAGGCTCATATTGGTCTCAGCTAGAATACGCACTTCCATCAGCATCTGAACATCCATCATAGCCTGTGTTGTAATGGTGTCAGGAAAGGCCCCTGCCCCAATCAGAAACTGATCATGATAGCAATGCAGGAGTTTTATTTCAGCATTGTTCGCAATGGCCAGTTCAATCGCATATTGGGCAGTAACGTTTGTATGGTCAGAAAAATCAACCGGAACGAGGATCTTTTTCATACTTCATTGGTTTTTGTACTACAAAGTTAAGCAATTACGAAACAAATAACCATAAGATAATAACTATGAGCTGTTTGATTTCATTTGTTGGCTTTTAGCTTCCTCAACATTGTAACTGCCTTGCTGACAGCAAATACGATTACAAGCGAAAAAATAATTGAGGCGCCCGAAGGGATGTCAGCATAATATGAAAACAAGATACCCGAAACACACCCAAGTATGCTGAACAGAACCGAAAGCAGCATGATTCGCCTGAAATCCTTCGAAAACAGATTGGCGGCAGAAGGCGGTATGGTAAGCATCGACATCACCAGAATAATCCCCACTACCCTGATGCTTAATACAATAGTCAATGAAATCAGCGCCATCATGGCATAATTGATGAATGCCGACGGAACCCTGTGTGTGGCAGCATAGTCAGCATCAAAAGCAAGGGCGATGATGAGCCGGTAAAATAATGCAAAGAAAACTAGCATAATGATTACCAGCATTCCCATAAACCAAAGTTCAGCCGAACCAACGGTCAGTATGCTTCCGAAAAGACTGGTCATCAGATTGGGGGCATAGCCGGGTGTAAGAAATACGAAAATAATTCCAATGGCCATCCCCAGCGACCAAAGCATCCCGATGGCCGAATCTTCGCGCACCTCGGTTTTTTTAGAAAGGAACTCAATACCCAGAGCTGAAAGGATTCCAAAAATGGCTGCACCCAATAAAGGATTAATCCCCAGATAATAGCCCAGCCCAATGCCACCAAAAGAAGCATGCGTGATACCCCCGCTGATGAACACGATTCGCCGGGCTACGATGTAGGCACCCATCACACCACATAAAATGCTGATCAGCACCGAAGCCAGCATCGCATTCACAAAAAACTGGTAATTAATCAAATCAGTGATGTTCATGGTCGTGGTCATTTTGTTCATGATCCTGTAGCACCCTGTGTGGCACAGGTCCGTGTGCGATCAGATCAATCGGGCAGTTGTAAACCTGAAGAATTTCAGGTGTGATTTCACGTCCCTGATGATAATGCAACTCGCGGTTGATACAGGCAATTGTTTTTACATATGACGAAATGATGCCGATATCATGCGAAACAACCATAATTGCCAGCTTCTGGTTGAGTTTTGCCAGAATATCATACAATTCTGATTCAAAACGGTTGTCAACGTAAGTGTCAGGTTCATCAAGTATAAGCACGCTGGGTTCTGCAATCAATGCCCTGCAAAGAAACACACGCTGCATCTGTCCGCCTGAAAGTTCGCCCACAGGCTTCCTGGCCAGATGACTGATATGCATCTGATCAAGCAGTGCAATCGCTGATTCTTTCTCAATCCGCGAATAACCCGAGATGAGCTTTTTGCGTGAGAGCAATCCCGAAAGCACCACTTCGGTAACATTGATCGGGAATTTCTTGTCGAATTGGTTAATTTGCGGCAGATAACCTATAAAACCCTTACTGACAGAGCCTTCGTTGTAATAAGTAATGGAGCCGCTGAAAGGTTTTATCAATCCGGTAATAGCCTTCAGCAAGGTTGTTTTACCCCCTCCGTTGGGACCAATAATCCCGATAAAATCATTTTCAAATACTGTGATGCTGATGTTGCTCAGAACAATCTGATTGTTGTAACCAGCATACAGATCAGCTATTTCGATGAGTTTTCGCATACTATTGTGAAAGTGCTTCCTTCAAGGTAAGAATAATGCTTTCCATATTGTTTTTCCAGTCGCCCGACATGGGGTCGAACTGAACAATCCTTCCATCGATTTCATCGGCAATAGCCTTTGCGTTCTGGGTATCGAACTGGCTCTGCATCATCACCACACGGATATTTTGTGAACGGGCTAAATCAATAAATATACCCATTCCTTTGGCTGTTGGTGTTTTACCATCAACTTCAATGGCAATTTGTTCAAGGCCGTAATCATTGGCAAAATAGGTCAGTGCCGGATGAAAAATCAAAAATTTATTGGTTTTAAGGTTTTGCAGATGCGATTTTGCAAAAAGGTCAACAGAATCAATTTCCCGAACAAATTTCTCAAAATTGCCGGAAAAAAACTCTTTCTGATCAGGATAAACCACTGAGAGCTCATCACGTATATTGGCTGCCATGATCTTTACACAGGCCGGTGAAAGCCAGTAATGCGGATCGCCTGAAGCACTGCACTGCCCGTCGTGATGTTCGTGGTCTCCTTTAATTACGGTTATTCCCTTCGAAATTTCGGCAAAGCGGAGGTTTGGATTGTTATCCGCGAAGTTCTTTTTCCAGGTTTCTTCAAAACTCAGGTAACCATTCAGGAAGTAAATTGACGATTTACCCACATTGAGCATCTGACGTGGTGTCGGGTCATAGGTTTCATGGCTTGCACCCGGACTCACCAACACATCAATAAGGAAGCCTTCGCCGGCAATTTTCTGAACAAAATATTTTTGTGGTAAGATGCTGACTGTAAGCCTTGGCAGACTTCCTTCATTTGTGTTGGATTGTTTACAGGAGCATAATACCAGAACTGTAAAAAGATATATCAGATTTTTCTTCATTATTTCTGAATTTCAGTGCAAATTTACTAAAATGTGTCTGGTTTTCACGTCAGTATTTTCTGTATGTTTGTAAAGTCTGAAGATCAGATTTAAATTTGCTTATCTAACCAACCTGTCTATGAGTCCTTTGCTAATTGCATCCATATCTTTAATTACACTCGCTTTGGTTTTCTATTCTCTGGGTGTGTGGTCAGAACGCATTGTCAGTTACCTGAAAGTCTGGCATGTAGTTACTTTCTGGATTGGTCTTGGCTTCGATATTTCAGGGACCTGGGCCATGGCAGAATTGTCAACACGGCCATTTAATTTATTGGAAACACATACATTTACCGGTCAGATAGCCCTGTGGCTAATGCTGGCTCATGCCGTATGGGCAACCTATGTTGTAAAAAAAGGAAGCATAAAAGCCAGAACAGGATTTCATACCTACAGCCTGATAGTTTGGTTAATCTGGCTTATTCCGTATTTCGGCGGGATGTATATGGGGATGACACGCTAGGAAGTTCAACCCTGACCGTTCAATTGGTTTTCTTGTAATTGGTTGAAGAATAGCTTACCGCATAAGCTGCAAAATACCCGATTGCCCCACCGCTGATGTTTCCGGGAACATTGGCCGGAGGACCGCTGAACATTGGGCTCTGGTAATCAATGGCCTGACGTGTAAATTCAACAAACCGCTTGTAGTCTTTGGTAATCCCGCACACTTTAAGCGTTATTTTATCACCCGGGTCCACTTCCTGATGCCTCATTTTCCAGAAATACCAAACGCCGATTCCATTGGTATAATTTCCATCCAGAAAGCGATCATCCACCGCAAACCAATTTTTCAGGCTGTCAGCATAGAGTGTATCATTTTTTAAAACCCTGAACAGGTAGTAATCTTCACCGGCGGGTTCCTGTGCATACCATTTCACCTCCCAGATGCCTTTGCCCCAATCATCATGGAATTCAATTCCAATCGAATCAGATTGCACCACATCATTCATGTAACAGCTCGAAGTGTATGTAGTGAGGTTGTTAATGGCCTCCTTTAATTCAATATTCAATGTGTAAGTTTTGCCGGGCGTACCAGCAAAATCAGATGCGGTTATATAAAGACCGGGTTCTTTTTCATTCAGGATGAATGTATTGGTTCCATCATTAATACTTACTGTTGCACCGGTAACAGGCGGTGCCGGCTGGTTTGAAAAATAGGGGGCCGAACTGGTCAGTCTGATGCTTTGTTCTGAGGTTTCGTTGGTGATATTCCCTTCAACAACCAGCCGTGTATATGAATCATCAAGCTGGATATCAATCTTTTCAGTACAGGAAACCAAAAACAATGCGAGCGAAAAAATATAAATAAGTCTCTTAATCATTGTACAAAGTCTTAAAAATCAAAATTAAAGGTAATTGCAGGAATCATGCTGAACAGGTATGTTTTTTCGGCATAAGTCACATCCGGGTTTTGCTCATCCTGCACAAAGTTGATGGTCCATGCATTTTTACGGCCATAGGCATTGTATACCGAAAAGTTGAGTTCCCAGTTAAATTTACGGCCGGGCCTTTCCTTTGGACGGAGGATGTACGAAATATCAAGCCGGTGATAGTCGGGCATCCGGTATGCATTGCGGTCAGAGTATATGGGAATGATGTTATTGCCCACCTGAGCCCTTCCGGTTGGGAATGTAACCGGATTTCCTGTTGAATAAACCCAGTTGGCCGAGATTGTATTCCTCTTACTGATTTCGTAATTCAACACAACCGAAATATCATGGGGTTTATCGTAAGGAGCCCTGTAGGCGTTTCCATCATTAATTCCGTCAATCTGACGCCGTGCTGCGGAATAGGTGTACCCGATCCAACCGGTCAGTCGCCCTTCGGTTTTACGTACCAGAAACTCAATACCATACGACCAGGCTTTCCCGCGTCTGATTTCACCTTCCAGAAATTCATTGAACAACAATTCGGCCTGGTCCTGAAAATCAATTGAATTCTGCATTTTCTTATAATATGCTTCAACAGAAGCCTCAATGGTATTGTGCCTGAGATTGCGTGCATAACCTATTGCCACCTGATCAGCCAGTTGGGGCTTCACATTGGGTGAACTTGCAAACCAGATGTCGAGCGGGGTGCCGGCAGTTGAGTTTTGCGCAAGCTGAATATACTGAGCTGTTCTTGAATAACTTGCCTTAACCGATGAAACCTCGTTTAGCTGGTAGTTGAGCGCCAGCCGGGGTTCAGGATTGATGTAGGTATGATAAAAACTGCCACTATTGTGAACCGTAGAGTCGGTTACATTGTAGTTTGCATCATAAATGTAGTTTGTTGCAGGACCCACATTGCTGAAAACTGAAAGCCTGAGACCATATTTGAGCGTAAGGAGTTCACCGATTTTCTGTTCATTGCTTATATAGGCACCTGATTCCAGGCTGTACTGAAGAGGCATAATTAACTCATTGAATACCGAACTTGAACCGGTTCCTTTGGCTGCTCCTGGGTCAAAGGTGTGATAAGTGGTTTGAATTCCGAACTTTACGGTATTATTCGGGTTGGCAAACAGATTAAAATCAGCCTTCAGGTTCAGGTCCTTCATCTTCGATTTCCAGATGAATGAATTGGCCTTCCCTTCGGGTGAACCCAGAGCATAATCATATTTTGAATAGATAAAGGTAAAGTTTGAGAACAGTTTTTTTGAGAACAGATGGTTCCAGCGGGCTGTAAGGGTCTGGTTACCAAAATCCATATAGGCAAATTTGTTTTCAAAAACATCCCTGCCCATATACCCTGAAACAAATATGCGGTTATTATCATTGAACCGGTGCGAAACCTTGGCATTAAAATCATAAAAATACAAGGTGTTGTTGCGTACGTTTTTTTCAGAAGAAAGAGGCAGGAAAACATCCACATAGGTTCTTCTGCCAGCAACGATAAATGTGGTGTTATCAGTAACCAGCGGGCCTTCGAGTGTAAGTCGGCTCGAAATCGTTCCGATTCCCCCGGTTCCCGAAAACTTTTTAGCGTTTCCGTCTTTCATCCTGATATCCAGCAATGACGCTAATCGTCCTCCGTAAGCTGCCGGAATGTCTCCTTTGTATATTTTTACATCTTTCAATGCATCATTGTTAAAGATGGAGAAAAAACCAAGCAAATGAGACGCATTGTAAACCGGGGCTTCATCAAGCAGGATGAGGTTCTGGTCCTGCGCTCCGCCCCTTACACTGAAACCGGTTGAACCTTCTGAAGTCATCTTAACCCCCGGAAGCAACTGCAAGGCCCTGATGATATCTACTTCGCCCATCAGTGCCGGGATGCGGTTGATGGTCTTCACATCCATCTTCACAACACTCATCTCAGGTCTTCGCACGCTCTCACCCTTTCGTTCTCCGGTAATTTCAACAGTTTTAAGTTGTTCGGTTTTCAGGCTTAATTCAATGTTGATGGTGAGGTTTTTTTGAAGCTCAACTTTTTGTTCAACGGGTTCGTATCCTAGGTAGGAATACACCAGATTGTAGGTTCCCGGGTTCAGGCTAAGCGAATAAAACCCGTAGATATTGCTGGTGGTTCCGGTTTTAAGCTCCTGTACATAAACCGTTGCTCCTATCAGTTGTTCCCCGTTCGACTTGTCGCTCAGATTTCCGCTGATGGTATACCTTTTACCATCATTCGCATTCTCAGCAACGGCAGCACACGGAAGATTTAAAGTCATAATAACAAGTACTATGACCACATGTATAATTTTAAAATTCATTGAATGTTACCGCGTAAAATTACCGAACATGAGTGTAATGCTGCCTACCGGACTGTTGAATGCGCCTGAATCAAAATAATTGACTTCTTCGCCGGTTGCATTAATATACGTCTGATTTACACCAGCAACATACCTGTAACCAAGTCCAAAATTAATTTTAAACCATTTTAGCAAATTCACCTCAAATTCAGCCTGAGGTGTTAATACAAATATCCCATCCCAACCGAGTTCATTCTCCATTTCACGGTATTCCTTGTCGATGAGTGACACAGCTCCCCATCCTATTTTTGAACTCACGGCCCAATGAAAAATTTTGTGCGACTGATTCATATAACCCAGCCAGAAGCCGCCATGGGCCAGCATCGGACGACGATCATAATAATTGCTTATGTATCCTGTATTTGGGTTTTTAATTGAAACATCATACTGGGGCATGTCAGTGGCGAGGCCCATCCCATAACCTCCAAAAAAGAAAGTCTGATTAATCAGAACACCACCGCCGCCACCGGATGAAACGCCTAATTCGCCGTCAACTGAAGAAAATTCTACAATTGGCCCACCGAAACCGGAAAAAGACAAATTGTTTGATTTACTGAGGAGGAATTGTGGTTCATTGGTTTTTTCTTCCTGAGCCACCAATGTAAATGCCGGCAATAATAAAGTTGCCAGAACAATCGAAATGTTGAAAATTCTCATAAGTCAAGTTTAATTTGGTATAATAAAGTGCTGATTCAGTAACGAAGACACAAGCTGAAAATGTGACTCCGGAATCCCGTTTTTACATAAACTATGCCAAAATACTTTAGCTTCCTTTTGCCGATTATCCCGCATGTATGATAAAAAAATTTGAAATTCAACATATTGCATTATTTTGTTCGACCAAAAGCCTTGCTTTGAGATAATCTTCAACCCTTGGCTTATAATCTGATTTGGGTTGCCATTGGCTGTTACGCTGTAGAAATTAAGTAATTGTGATGTTTCGGTTGACAGTTTGTGTTCTGTAAGGCTTTTGTTCAGAATAGCCCAAAGGGTGTCCGTTTCTGAACGACTGGCAAATCGGTAAAGGTTAACCAGCTCATCATGAAATGCATCAGCAAATCCGGGATCATCAAGCATTTCCGGAAAATGAATGGCCGACCTCAGGGCACCATTGCCGGAATTTCCTCCAAAAATGTTATCCGTAAAAGCAGCCCCGGAATTATTTACCACATTGTTATACACCGCAAACGCTTTTAAAAAATCATATCCTGCCGAAAAACGATATGAATACCTGCTGATTCCGGCATACAATCCTGCTTTGGGTTCAAACACCGGTGTAAGATAGTTGAGCACATTATCCAGTCCTTCCACTTCCGTTTCAAGGAACCTTGCTTTTACTGCATTGGTTTCAAGAACAGGCCGGAAATCAGAATTGTACCCTGATCCCGGGATACCGGATAAAGCGAAAAATGAATCAAGCCATGATTTGGATCCCAGTTTATGCAATGAGATGTCCTCAGGTGAAAATATGCCAATTCGTTCAAGATTCTGCTTTAATTCCGGATAATTGAAAACTGCAGTTCCCGGCCTGCGTGCTGAAACAGAATCACCGGCCATAATCAGGATATTCCCGTCATCAGCCATATAAACAGTATAATCCTTAAAAACAGGAGATAATGCATTTATAACCGATGACAGCAGGGTGATATCAGATTCATACAAATGCATCCATTGTGTAAAAATGCCTTTGGGGGCCAGATGGGATTTCACCTTTAAAAAAAATTCCCGGGTAAACAATCCGCCCATGCCATCCACCCATGGATTAGAGGGTTCTGAAATAATCAGATCGTATTTTTTTTGACCGGAAGCCATATATGTTCGCGCATCACCTGTATTTATTTTGCAGCGGTTGTCAAAATACACCTTTGCCACCCTGTGCCCGAAATTGCGCGAAGCTTCTATTACAGCAGGTTCAATTTCAACTACATCTACATTTTTTACCCGTTCATCACACAGTGCAACATGTGCGGTTAACCCTGAACCAAGTCCGATTACCATCACCTGTTCCGGATTCAAGCTAACTGAAAGCGGGAGTGCAGCCAATAAAATTTCAACAGGTTCGTCAGGGCCGGGCTTATCACCCAACCCAATGGCAGCATCAGGTTTTCCATTGATACCCAGCGTCATATTCTCGTCATTGCTGATGGTAACCGAAACACTTGAACTACTTCCATCCTTATAATACAGAACCTTTGACTTACTGCTGCTACTACCGGTCCTGAAAACGCCTGAAGTAACCTTCAGAATATCTGGCCTCACAAGCGTGTTAAACAACACAAACAACATCAACCCCATGACCGCCGGAATAAAATTGTACCGGGCCTTCTTATGTTTAAACATGAAGGTCGCAGCAATTAACATTAACGACATTCCCGTAACAACGGTCCCCCATGTACCGAGCAACGGGAACCCTAACTGCAGGGCCAAAACTGATCCGGCTGCCGAACCTAGCGAACTGAAGGCATACACCTTACCCTGCTGCCGGCTGTGCACCAGGTTCAGCAACGCAGGCAGAATCATGCCAAAGAAAAAGGCCGGCGCAAACAACAATGCCGAAGCAACTATGATTGACCAAAGGTTAAAGGCAATCCACCCTTCGGTTGTTTTAGTCAGTGCCCTCAGACCGGTTTCCATCAGGTCAAACGAAAAATTGTACATCAGCAAACCTGCAAACCCAGCCAACGGAGCCAGCCACACAGCCAATTTCAGTACTGTCCGTGGCTTATACCGGGCTGTAATCAGACTTCCGGCTGTAATGCCTCCTATATAAACAGCAAGCATCAGTTCAAATGAGCGGAACGATGAACCCAAAACCATCGATAGCATCCTCAGAAATGCCGTTTGCAGAATAAACGCTGCCATCCCTGCAACAAAAGCAATTGCATAGTATTTTTTTGTTGCTTCAGGTTGAATATCCTGAACTTTAGGTTGTTGATTTGAAGTCGTGTTTTTTGCAGCGATGACAAACGAAACAAAAGCTGAAAGCAGGCAGACGAATCCACAGCTTCCAAGAATATACCCGTATGAATAAGTACCCGTTAAATACAGCCCTGAAAGCAGGACTCCGATAACACCTCCCAGCGCATTGACACCATAAACAACAGATACTGATCTGTTTTGCTGATGCTGAACAAACGTCTTCAACATCAAGGGGAAGGCAAACCCGAAAAATACAGCGGGTGGCAACAAGATTATAACTGCACCAGCCATCCTGAAAAATGCTGTAAGCAGTGTGAATGATTGCGGGAAAACATAAGCTACCGCCAGATAGTCAATTCCTTTAAACAGCGGTGTTGCCGTGATAGCCCACACACCGGCCAGTATCTCAGCCAGACCGAACAACCTGAGCATACGGCGCGGGCTGCCTTTGTAACCTGATGCAAGCCATGCTCCGAGTGCCATTCCGCACATATACACAATCAGTACAAGATTTTGGGCAAGGGCTGCATAACCAAGCCAGATTCTCATGTATGATGCATATACTGATTCGCATATCAGTCCGGTCAGCCCTGAAAGGAAAAACAGGATGAGCAGGATGGTCTTTACAGGCAGCTTCACAGGCAAATTCTACTTAATAATTTTATCAAGCACGGGTTTGCCGGCTTGTTTATGAACCATGATATTCATCATTTTCAATCGCACAAAATCCTCACTAATAAACCTGTAACCTTTTACCGGGCTATCAAAAGCCCCGGCATTCGAATCTTTGGTTAAAAACCAGTATTTACCTTCCTGCCATGTAAACCCAACAATATGCATACAATGGTCATCGGTGGTTGTTTTATTGATAAGCCTGAACTGACGGGCATTTTCATCAATATAAGCCGAAGGGATATCCCAGGAGGGAATCACAGCCACACCTTGTTCGCGGTCGAAACCGGGTTCTGAGATATCGCCACAGATACAGGCCGTATAGCCGTTGTTGAGCGCATTGGTGAGAACCAGCACAAAATCATTGAGGTTCACATTGTAATATTCGTCAAAATGCCTCCAGTTGTCGTCTTCGATAAGTTCAGCATGTTGATTTTGCGCCTGTTCAGTGTTCGACATAAAGCTGAAGTAATCAAAAGGTACTGTTTTCAGTATTTCCGTTGCAAAAGTTGCGGGTGTGAATGAACGCGATTCAAAGCTGAACTGAGCCGGCGGTGCACCCATGTAAAAATCGAGTATGGCTTTAATGCCTGATTCAACAAACTGTGGATTCCAGTTTTGGGTTTCCTTCACATTGTTTAAAAAGGCTTTCATTTCGGCAACCATCTCACGGTG
>CAZKCK010000100.1:12632-14762 GCA_964550695.1 uncultured Bacteroidales bacterium
GTTGGAAATACCTTTCCTGTAAGATCCACTGCCATATTTCTCTTTATTGAAGGCAGGGTCAGGGGTTTGCCGTCTTTTTGAACTTCCTGGTAAAGACCGGGTTTGGCAGTCTTAAAAATAAGGCTGTCCTTTACCAGGTTTTGCGAAAACAGTACTGATGTTATAACACACAATACCAGCATTAAAGCCATTTTTTTCATAATCAGATATTTATTCATCATACAACTGAATGAACTCATAACCATTGCCGGTCCATTCCATAAATCTTATAAAATCAGTAAATTTTAGAACTATTGAAGCAGTATTCACAAGTGGATGAAAACTGATGGTATCGGCAGTCATGAGGTTTTTGTCAAAAAAAACATGTACATGGTTTCCTGTATCGTTAACCAATCCAAACGGGGTAACCGATCCGGGCAAAACTCCCAGGTATTTTTCAAGACGCTGTGGAGATGAAAACGTCAGTTTCCCCTGTTTTAACCTTTTTTCGAGATCATGAATACTGATATCGCGCATATGCTCAATCACCACCAGATAGTGCCGGTTTCCCTTATGGTTTCTGAAAAACACATTCTTGCAGTGTGCAGCCCTGATATCCTTCCAGTATTTACGGGCGGTTTCAATATCGGGGGCAGCAGGATGTTCATACCTTTCGAAGGCAATATCCAGTGACTCAAGTATGGGATATAGCTTTGTTTCGTTCATAGCCAATAAAAATCCAAATTTATGGATTTTCAATTTACCAAAGGGGTTAGCAAACAAAACAATATATCGGATTGTTTAAATACGTATTGAATGAAGTGTTTTCAAATGACCTTCAAATTACAGTTCTTTTCTTTTCAGGTTGCATTTTTTAAACCAGTAATACCAAAGGCGTAAACAATATCATTAATCCAAAATTATAAGCAATATGGAGCAAACTCAGGAACAAAGGTTCTATTTCCCGTCACAAAGCGTGATTGATCAGGCGAATATAAAAGATTATGACCAGATGTACCGTTATTCGGTCGACAACCGTGAGGCGTTCTGGGCGGAGCAGGCAGAACACCTGCGCTGGTATAAAAAATGGGATTCAGTGCTGGACGATTCCAACCCACCATTTTACAAATGGTTCAACGGTGGCAAAACCAATATTGTGCTAAATGCAATTGACCGGCATCTTGAAACGGCCACCCGGAATAAGCTGGCACTTATATGGGAGGGCGAACCCGGCGATTACCGTACTTTTTCGTACCATGCACTCAACCGTGAAGTCAGTCAGTTTGCCAATGTGCTGAAAAGCATGGGAGTGAAAAAGGGTGACGTTGTTACCATTTATATGCCGCAAATCCCTGAGCAATTGTTTGCCATGCTTGCATGTGCCAAAATAGGGGCTGCACACAGCGTGGTATATGGAGGTTTCAGCCACGAAGCCCTTGCGGAGCGCATTAACGATGCAAACAGCAAGGTGGTGGTTACGGCAGATGGCGGCTATCGCCGCGGAAAAATTGTTGAACTCAAGAGTGTGGTCAACAAAGCCATGGAATTGTCGCCGACCATGGAAATATGTATCACCATCAAACGTACGGGTCAGGATGTTTACATGGAAAATGACCGCGATTACTGGTATCATGACCTGAAAGCACTGCCCATTGCAAGCTATAAATGTGAGACAGAAGTGATGGATTCAAACGATATGCTCTTTTTACTCTATACTTCCGGGTCTACTGGCAAACCCAAAGCGCTGATACATACCCACGGCGGCTACAGCGTGTATACCTCCACCACACATCGTATGGTATTCGACATTAAACCCGAGGACAGATACTGGTGTGCGGCTGATCCCGGATGGATTACAGGCCATAGTTACATCGTTTACGGCCCGCTGATTAACGGGGCTACCATCATGCTCTATGAAGGCGCACCCAACCACCCCTATCCTGACCGCTGGTGGAAAATTGTTGACAAATATGGAATCAACATACTGTATACTTCACCCACAGCCATCAGGGGCCTGATGCGGTTCGGCGATTCGTGGCCTAAACGAAACGACCTGAGTTCACTGCGTTTGCTGGGTTCTGTTGGAGAACCCATTAATCCTGAGGCATGGAAGTGGTACCATAAAATCATCGGGCAGGAGCGCTGCCCTGT
>CAZKCK010000101.1:0-14720 GCA_964550695.1 uncultured Bacteroidales bacterium
CACGTATAATTAAAAATCAAAAACCATGAAAAATTTTACACTGCTTGTAATTTGTTTAATGCTTATGAGTGGGCTGATGGCACAAAGAGCCCGGGTCAAAGTACCGGCTGACCTTCAAAACAAAGCTGTTAAAATGATGAAAGCTGTCGACAGCCCGAACCTTCCGCTCAAACCTGTGAATATTACAGTAAGTTCACCCACCGAAGGTATAGAATCAGATCTGGGAACCACGTATTACGACCTGCAGTCGAATAGCAGCAGCCCTTCAAACAGGGTGTATGTACATCCTGACGGTACCAAAGCCGGTGTTTGGACAACATCACAACAGACGGCAAGCTGGACTGACCGTGGAACCGGTTACAATTATGATGGTGGTTCAGGTTGGGGCGCAGCTCCAATGAACAGGATTGAAACTGTAAAGACAGGATGGCCATCCTATGCACCTTTGGGAGCCAACGGCGAATGTGTGGTTTCTCATCAGGGCGGCACTGCCGGCCTTGTATTCTTAACAAGGACTGCCAAAGGCACAGGGGCATGGACACAGACCATCCTAAGCCTTCCTGCAGGTGCAACCGGATTGTTATGGCCGCGGATGATGACTTCCGGAACCAACAACAATACGGTGCATATCATTGCTTTAACAGCCCCTGTTGCCAATGGCGGAACTGTTTATCAGGGCCAGGATGGTGCGATTGTTTACAACCGTTCCACCAATGGTGGCCTGACCTGGGAAGGCTGGTCCATTCCCACCGGGCTGGGTTCAAGCTATTATCTGGCTTTTGGGGGCGACAATTACAGTTTCTGCATCGGTAACGGATCAAATCTGGCATTCACAGTCTGCGACAACGGAAGCGACCTTCTGGTTTATACCTCATCCAATAATGGTGCATCATGGACCAAGCATGTGGCATGGGAACATCCGTATCCTTTCTTCTCATCAACAATGATCACCCCAAGGTTTATTTGCCCTGATGGTTCAGCGCATGGCGTAGTTGACAATACAGGTGTTTGCCACCTCGCTTTCGGTATCAATGCTGCCATCAGTGATGGCACAGCCATTTCATGGTATCCCTGGCAGGATGGTGTAGGTTACTGGAATACAACCATGCCAGCCATGGACACCACAACCATCAACCCCGATACGCTTTTTAACCATGATAAACTCATTGGATGGATGCAGGATGTAAACGGAGATGGTGAACTTACACTGGTTTCTTCGGGGGGTGGATATTCACTCTATTACCTCAGCCCGACCTCTATGCCCCAGATGATTTATGACATAGCCAACGGGATTCTTTATGCAGTATTTGTGAGTGTTACAGAAACATTCAACAATGGGGTACAAGACTATCGGCATATCTGGACCCGGGCTTCATATGACAACGGTCAGACATGGGATGTTTTTATGGACCTCACAGGGAGTATCTTCCATATTTTTGATGAATGTGTATTCCCTTCCATCAGCCCTACATTAGATAATGGGTATCCGGCCATTCTTTACCAGCGTGATTCTGAGCCGGGAATGTGCGTTCGGGGCGATTTGGATCCGGCTACAGTCAACACCCTTTCGTATATGATCATTGATGATTATGGTACTTTGAATGTAATCAACCCGTCTTCTTTTTTAGCCACACCAATAAGTTCAAGCCAGATTGACCTGAGCTGGGCATTGAATGCCAGTGACAACAACGTGATCGTGGCATGGTCACCAACATCAATTTTTGGAACACCGGTTCCCGGAACATTTTACCCGACTGGCAGTAGTATCCCGGGAGGAGGGACCATTCTGTACACCGGTAATGGAACCCTTTACAACCATACCGGCCTTACAGCCAATACAACTTATTATTATAAAGCGTTTTCATACAATCCATCCTTCACTTATTCCTCAGGAATTACGAACAATGCAACTACTTTGGGGGCAACACTCAGTGTAACTCCATTAAACCAGAATGTTACCGCCACTGCCGGAAACACTTCGTTCGCAATAACCTGCAATTCAACATGGTCAGCAGTCAGTAACCAAACATGGTGTACTGTTACACCCTCTGGTTCGGGAAACGGCACTTTGGCAGTATCTTATTTGGCCAACACATCTACCAGTCAGCGAATCGCAACCATCACCATCACTGCTTCAGGAGCAAGTCCGGTAAATGTAACCGTTACACAGGCTGGCGCTGCGCCCAGCCTTTCAGTGACACCCTCAAACCAAAATGTAGGAGCTGCTGCAGGCACTACCTCATTTACTGTTACTTCGAACACCAGTTGGACTTGCGTAAGCAATGCCACATGGTGCCTGGTTACAACTTCAGGAAGCGGAAACGGTTCAATAATAGCAAATTATGGAGAGAATATTACTACTTCTCAGCGGATTGCAACCATTACAGTCACTGCGTCAGGGGCACCACCGGTTACGATTACAGTTACCCAGGCAGGTGCTACTCCAACTTTATCGGTGAGTCCGCTTAATCAAAATGTAGGTTCTGCCGCAGGAACAACAATTTTCAGTGTTACCTCTAACAGCAACTGGACAGCTTTAAGCGACCAGACCTGGTGTACTGTCACACCTTCAGGGTCAGGAAACGGATCGCTGATGGCCAATTATACTGAAAATACTTCAACAAATCAGCGTGTGGCAACTATTACTGTCAGCACACCCGGTGTTTCTCCTGTTTATGTAACAGTTACACAGTCAGGTGTGGGTGGTTTGTACCTTAATGTGACCCCGCCAAATCAAAATGTGGGTACACCTGCCGGGAGCACCAGTTTCAATGTTTCCTCCAATATCAGTTGGTCAGCAATCAGCAATCAGTCATGGTGTACGGTTACACCTTCAGGAACCGGAAACGCGACAATTGTTGCCATTTATACTGAAAACATTTCAACCGATTCCAGAACAGCACAGATTACTGTTAGTGGTTCAGGCGTAAATGCAGCAATTGTGACTGTAACACAGGAAGGTGCAATCCCTTACCTGTTGGTTGAACCTATAAGCCAGACCGTTGGCCCTGCTGCAGGAACTACCTTCTTCAACATATCATCCAATACTTCATGGGTAGCCTGGAGCCTGTCAGATTGGTGCACCACGACTCCGTCAGGTTTCGGTAGCTCATTGCTTCAGGCAAATTATCAGGCTAATACCACGGCTGATGAACGCATCGCAAGTATTCTGGTTGTGGTTACCGGCCTGACACCCATTGTTGCGGAAGTAAAACAACAGGCATTAGCGATTGGAATTAAGGAAATTGAAAATAATTTCAGTCTGTATCCAAATCCCGGTACCGGTAAATTTGTTCTGGCATTAAAAGACGGTTCGCCCTTTTCATGCAAAACATTGATTTATAATTCAACCGGAGAATTAGTGCGTGAAACAGTACATTCCGGACAAAATTCATACGATTTTGATATCAGCAATCAACAAGCAGGTATTTATTTTATGAAAATTATTGATGGCAGTAATGTAATAACCCGGAAGATTATTTTAAATCGCTGACAGTTGTTTTGGCAATAAACCAATAATGTACATAAATTACATGAGGCGGAATCATACACCGCCTCTTTTTTATTGCCATTCTTGAGTCCACTCCGGAGAGAAAGCTAAAAAGAATTTGGGGACAATTGTAAACTGGTTGAAAAACAATGCAATCATATAGAAATCTGCCCGGCATTTGAAACATATTGTGGTTAGTATGTTGGATATAAATTTATTGGATAACCTTTTAGCGGCTTTTGGACAGGGTTACCTGCCCGAAGATCTGAACGGTGATGGCAGCATTGATGCATTGGATATGATCCCATTGGATAACAATTCTGCGGCGTTTATCAGTACGGTTTCGCCGTAAACTCATGAACCCCGGTGGTTGAGCCTGTCGAAACCACCGGGAATAGGGTGTCCTTCATTGCCAAAAGGGGGATTAAGGGGGTTTCTGTTGAAATTGTTCAAGTTGAAAAGAAATCCCCCCAGCCCTTTAAAAAGGGGAATTCAGGGGTATTCAATTGAAATCGTGTAAGTTGGAAAGAAATACTACAAGTTTCTTTTCTACTTAATCGTTATCTCATAAATAAGTTTACTGGCTTCAAATCACGTTAAAATCTTTCTCAGGTATGCTTTCCAGATAAAGCGTATCCGGACATAAATCAGCCTCATTGACCCACTGAACTGAACCATCTTTAGCATACACTGAATTGAACATTGCGGGTGAAACCAGTTCCCTGAATATTCCTTTTGTCATATATGGTGAAACATCAAAATATCTGCATTCACCATTATTGAACTTTAAGTAAAGTAAATGGTTTTTGAGTGGTTTTACAGATAGTATTCTGGGATTCATTAAAACATTGAAATGGCTGGCATAAATACAATTTGTGTTAATGTGGGTCATTAAGTCAATGAAATGCAAATTTAACGAACATTCTATAAAAATGATTTTTTTTTTGGCCTGATATTAAAAAAGCCTGCCGAAAAATCCGGCAGGCTTTTGTTTTTCGCACTTTGGGCTGCGAAAGCAGAATATTACAATTCCTTATTTCAGGATGATCTTCCAGGTATAAGTCTGGCCTTTGGATTCAACTTTTACAAAATAGTTTCCTCTGGCTTTGGCCGAAAGATCAAAAAGATAGCTGGCCTGACCTGTACCACCTCTGGCAAGAACAATCTGTCCGTTCACATCCAGGATGGTTACTTTCAGGTCAAATGCCTTGTTATTGGCCCCTGAAATGGTGAAAATACCTGTTGTAGGATTGGGATAAAGTTCAATGGTTTTGCCTGCTTCATCTTTAATACCCACAAATCCGAGCTGAATTACCTGCACAACCTGTGATGACAATCCGGGAACATTTACAGTTATTTCTGCTACACGGGTAGATGTTGAAGGATTTTCCTCATATGTTGCATCAATTGTACCGTTTCCTGTGCCATTGGGCGTAACTGTGCACCATGCTGACGGGCAGCTTGCAGTCCAGTCGGAATTGGAAGTAACATTGAAAACGGTAACACCGGCGTCATAAGGCACAGTTTGGCTTACAGGTGAAACATTAAGCGTTGGCGCTGCACCTGCCTGTGTTACGGTTACATTCACAGGTGTAAGCCCGGTAACGGTAACGGTAAGGATGGCTGTACGTGCGGAGGCACTGTTATTGGCTTCATAGGTTGCAGTCAGCGAACCGCTGCCGCTGCCCGAAGGGGTAACAGTACACCATGAAGCGGCACTTGAGGCATTCCAGAATGAGTTGGAAGTAACATTAAAGTTGGTATTTCCGGCCGGGGCAGTAACGTTCTGGTTGCCGGGGGTTACACTTAAGGTAGCACCTGCGCCGGCCTGTGTAACTGTGACCACCACCGAAGGTATGCCTGTAACAGTAACGGTAATATTGGCTACTCTCCAGTTGGTTGAAGTATTCTCGGTAAATGTTGCGGTAATGGTACCATTTCCTGAACCTGAAGGTGTTACCGTACACCATGTGGCATCACTTGCCGAAGTCCATGGAGAGTTGGAGGTAACTGTGAAACTGGTGTTACCTGCTGAAGCAGAAACATCCTGATTCAGCGGTGTAACCAAAAGTGAAGGAGGAGCTCCAAGCTGGATAAGTGTAACGGTTACCGGTGTTAATCCGGTGACTGTCACAGTTATGGTGGCAATTCTCTGGGTAAGACTTGTATTTTCAGTGTAGGTGGCAGTAAGTGTTCCGGCTCCGGTTCCGGAAGGAGTAACTGTACACCAGGTGGCATTGCTTGAGGCTGTCCATGCTGAATTGGAGGATACCTGATAAATAATCTGGCTTGCTGGTGCGGCAGGTACGGTCTGATTGGGAGGAGTAACTGAAAGCGTAGGAGCAGCGCCAGCCTGTGTTACGGTCACAACAACCGGGGCAAGACCTGTTACAGTAACTGTAATATTGGCGATGCGCGGTGTAATTACAGTGTTTTCAGTATAAGTGGCTGTGATGGTTCCATTTCCGGTACCTGAAGGATTCACTGTGCACCACGTGGCATCGCTAGCAACCGTCCACGCCGAATTTGAGGTGACTGTAAAGTTTGTAACTCCAGCCGGTGCGGTTACATTCTGATTTGGAGGAGCAACTGCAAGCGTAGGAGCAACACCGGCCTGAACAACTGTTACAACCACTGTTGGGGCACCCGATGCCGTAACTGTAATATTGGCAGTGCGTGCAATACCTGTATTGGCGGTATAATTGGCAGTAATGGTACCATTGCCGGAACCCGAAGGAGTAACCGTACACCATGTGGCATCACTTGTTGCTGTCCAGGTGGTGGAGCAGGTAACAGCAAATGATGTTGTACCGACTGCCAGTGTAACATTCTGACTTGGGGGTGTTACGGTGAGTGTATTTCCACCAACACCGGTAATCATTACATTATCAAAAGCCCAGTAATAACCATAGCTTCCTGTATAATTCCACTTGAATTTAACGGCGGCTTGTCCGGCAACTGCGGCAATTACCTGACTGAAGTTGGCCGGATTGGTAGTGGAGGTAGTGGTAAATGATGCAATCTGAGTCCAGGTTGAACCATTGTTGATGCTATAGGAAAGTTTTCCGGAAGATCCTGAATAACTCTTGAAATAATGACTGAATGCCAGGGTGACACTTGAGAAAGCGGTTAAATCAAGTGTAGGGGTGATGAGGTCAGCATTCTGTGAACTTCCGCTGCCATAGGCATCACTGTTTAAAAATGCATAATTTCCTGTAAGTGAAGGATTTGGTGATTGGCCTGTGATGACACCAAACTGCCAGACCTGTCCGCTACCCTGATTGTCGATCTGTGACCAGCATGTGGGAATGCTGGTTGTTGAAAAAGTTTCATTGAAAGGCAGGGAGTATATACCGCATAAAGTGGTGAACGTGAGGTCAGCACCGTAGAAAGTACCATTGGCATTGGTGGCATAGGCACGGACATGATATGTAGTATTCGCTGAAAGACCGGTTATTGAACTGGTAAAGGTCCCCAGACCAGCACCATCGGTGGTATGGTTTCCTGTAACCACCGGATTTGCGGTTGTTGCCCAGCAAACTCCTCTGGCTGTAACGGCAGAACCGCCATCGGTTGTTACATTACCGCCTGAAGTAGCTGTAGTAAGGGTAATTGCTGAAGCTGATGATGTTGTTACAGCGGCTCCCCCGGGTGTGAAGGTCACATCTGAACCATTGGCTGTTCCGTCAGCATTTACAGCAACGATGCGGTAATGATAGGTTACACCGCTTGTAAGACCTGTAAGCGGGTTGGAAACCAATACGTTTGCAGTGCCTGCCCCTGCCGACGTGGTTGTGGTGTTGGTACCATAGCTGATGGTTGTTCCCCATTCAAAATGATAGGTGGTGGCCATTCCATTGGGGTTCACGGTTCCGTTAAGTGTGCCTCCGGTTGTGGTAATGGCTGTTGCTGCATTGGTAACAGCGGTGGGGCTGTTGCCAATTTTAAATGAAGCAATACGTGTCTTGCGGCTTCCACCACTACCAACATATTGGGTGGTGAACCAAAACGTTTCATTATCAGAGGGATCAACAGATAACAAAGAGTAATCTCCCCATCTGTTGGCACCAGTTTGTGATGCGGTGCCCGTCCAGATAATTTCTTCAGGAGCGTCCATCAGGCCTGTAGCATTAGCATATGCACCTGAAGTCTGACCTGTGTATCTGATTCCCGGATATACTGTTGAACTTGAAATAGAGTATCCCATACCGATTTTACCGTTGGCATTCAGCATCACACTTCCCATCCACCTGTTTTCAGCATCAGGACCATAGGTTCCCTGCTGTCTTACAGTCCAGTTGCCAGTGGTTTTGCGCAATTCATACCAGCGGATACCGGCATGGTTGGTTGCATCAAGGTCAACAGTGTGGCAGCAGACAATGGTTTGGTATGTGCCGAAATTACGGTACTGTGGAACGTTCATAATTACCTGAGGGATGGCGTCCAATTTTTGGGTGGTACCTGGTTGGGTAATATTGTTCCAGTTGTTGCCGAAGTTGCTGTCGAAAGCTGAAACTGAAATCTGTTGGGTACGGTTAAAGGTTGATGATGCAGGTGTAGTCCAGTTAACTGCGAGTTCGTAAATCCAGAGTTCATCGGCACCGCCGCCAATTGCGTCATCATTCATCGCAATAAACAAACCGGGGCTGCCGGCTGGTGCAAAGGTGCCGTCATTGTCAACGGGGGGTACACAAACAAAACCGTCAATGGTAGTGGGTCTCCAGTTATTGTTGAAAGCTACCATCTGGGCAGCTCCGCCTGTGAGCATGGGAGTTCTTTCAAAAACAAAGATATCGTTGCCTGAAGAGTTGTTCACCGCTGCATAATAGCCATCACGCCAGATACCAAATTTTGGATAATCAGGCATTGAAGGAACCACAAAAGAATACTGATGCCAGGTTCCGGTGGGGTCATTGGTGGAAGAAACAGCAACCAAAAGATAATTTGTAGAACCAGTGATTGAGAATTCTGTAGCCAGATATCGGTCAGCCTGCTCATCATAAAGAATAATTGGGTCACCATCATTGTAGGTAGCTCCGGGAACACTGCCAAAAAGCAGGTTCATGTTGGTAGGGCCTGCAACCAGTGTTCCCGTTTTGCTGTAAATTGCGTAAACAGTGTTAATGGTTTGCATATAATGGTTAGGCCCTGCAACTCCATTACAATCAGGAGGGAAATAAGGTGAAGTCTGTCCGTCAAAATTAACCAATGGGGCTTTTCCGTTTACAAAAGAGCCCATATCGGTCTGCCAGACCGGATCAGGGCCTTTGGGTAAGGCGGTAGCTGCAAACGGATAGGAACGCACTTTTAAATCTTTGTTGCTTTCCTTACGCTTTTTAAGTTTAAGGGCAAGCTCGTCAAATTCTTTTTGCGACATGGCTGGAATGTCACGAAGAGGTTTGCTCAATCCATAGTATACGCCAGTGGAAACATGCGTAGGATGATTGGCCTCCTGCTGGGATTTTACCGTCAGGGTTGAAAAACCTGCGAAAAGGATAGCCAGGAATAATCCGATGTGTGTTCTCATTTAGTTTGCTGGAAATTAATTATATGTGTTTATAAAATATATTTGATAATAAACGCTTGTATGATTGCTGCATGTTTTTTTTCGACAGTCACATGACAGTATCCTATTAAAAATAAATGTCTGAAACCGTAAAATAGCAATTATTTGTGTGGCAAAAATAGTAATTCAAAACTGAGTTTCATGTTATTTGAAGTAAAATAGAAGTTTTTTTCGGTTAAAAGTAAATTCTTGTTTAATTTCTTTATTTTTACATCCCAGAAAGACATCCAAAGTCTTAACCAATTTTTAACTAAAATTTTCAAAATCAATGAAAAAACTATTTACGCTTTTTACAGCATTATGTGCTGTTTATCTGTCGTTTGGGCAGGTTTATCTTACACAGGATTTCAGCAGTGGTCAAATGCCGCCTACCGGCTGGACCATTGACGGTTTGCCAGCCCAATGGTCGGCTGCGGCCAGCGCAAAGGCCGGTGGCATAGCACCCGAAGCCAAATTTTCTTACATTCAGCAAAACACAACTTCAAGGCTGGTTTCACCTGTTGTTGATTTAACCGGTGTTCCCAACGTAACGCTTTCTTTTAACTTTATGTATGATTATTATGCCGGTGGTCCTAAAATTGGCGTAGCCACCCGTTTTGGTACCGGAGCATGGACCAGTGTATGGGAAATTACCCCGAGTGGCAATGTAGGCCCTGAATCAAAGTACATTAACCTTACAAATGTTGGACAATCCAATTTTCAGTTTTGCCTGTATATCACCGGAAACCTGTACAATGTTGATTATTGGTACATTGATGATATACAGCTTTTTAATCCACTGGCACTTGATGCAAAACTTGTTTCGGTTGAATTGCCTACCTATGTTGCTACCGGTGCCTCAATGGATCTTACCGGAAAGGTAACGAATATTGGTGCCAGCAATATTACATCTTTTGACGTAGTTTATACAATCGATGGCGGTACTCCCAAGGTTCATAATGTTACCGGAATCAACCTGGCAATGGGTGGAGTTTATAATTTTACACACAGCGAACCAATCGTTTTAAATACTACCGGTAGTTTTGAAATTTATACCAGTATTGAGAATGTGAATGCAGGGACTGATCTTGATACAACTAACAATTATATTACCAAATACGTAGGTGTTGTTCCTTTTATCCCCACCAAAAAAGTATTTGCCGAAGAAGCCACCGGAACATGGTGTGGCTGGTGCGTGAGAGGTGTATGTTTTATGGATTATATGGCAGAAACGTACCCCGAAACATGGATTGGTGTGGCTGTTCACAATGGCGATCCAATGGTTAACTCTGTATACGATAATGCCATTCCTTCCATTATCCCCAATTTTCCGGGATATCCAAGCGGAACCATTGACCGTTCGGGAGGTGATTATTATGACCCATCTGATTTTGAAGCTGGTTATTTGCAACGCATCAATGCCATCAGCCCCGCAACCATTGATATTGAGAATTTTGGATGGGATCCTGCAACCCGGCAGGTTACCTTCGATTTGCAATCGGATTTTGTGGTTGACATCAACAGTGAACTGAGATTTTGTGCGGTTATTGCTGAAGACAGCCTGTGGGGAACAACTTCACAATGGAATCAGGCCAATTATTATTCAGGTGGTGGCAACGGCCCCATGTGTGGTTTTGAAAACAAGCCCGATCCCATTCCCGCTGCTGATATGCATTACGACCACGTTGCCAGGGAAATTCTTGACTCACCCTATGGCACACAGGGAAGCCTTCCATCACAGATACCGGCAGGTTCAACACAATCATATACTTACACCTATACTATTCCGGCAACCTGGAATTTTGATAAACTTCATTTTATCGGACTCTTGCTTGATATGTCGACAGGAGAAGTGTTGAATGCCAACAATGTAATTAACAGCTATGTAGGTATTCAGGAAAGGGATAATAAATTCACATTCAATGTTTATCCTAATCCTGTAACCACCAATGCAACAGTTGCATTTACGCTCATAAAAACGTCGGATGTTAAACTCGAAATAACTGATTTGCTTGGATCGCGTGTTTACAGTGAAGCACCCCGCATGTTCAGTGCTGGTTCAAATACAATCAACATTGGAAGTAATGACCTGAACAGCGGTATTTACCTTGTGAAACTTACTATTGACGGTAAGGTTTATACACGTAAAATATCCATACTGAAATAGTTACCACCGAAGACTTTAAAAACCGGCATTCAAATTCAGATTGCCGGTTTTTTTATGCCCGGATGTTTGAAGTTTGCGCAAAATTTAAATATCTAAAGATTGTAAATGGTTTTATTATTTATATGTCCTGCTTTCAAAATGTTTTATAATTTTGGTTTCAAATCAGACGGATTGAACCAAATGAATAAACCAATAAAAACCTTGAATCTATGAATTTTAAATCAACAATAAGGGATGTCAGGTTTTTTTTAACAAGATCTTTTATCCACAGGCTTTATATGTACCTGAAGCAGTTTCATAAGTTCAGTTTGATTCATGGGGCATCATCCTGTGAAAATGGCCTCTCAGCCACCTGGTATGGGGATCATGATTTAAATGCGGATTATTTTATGACCAGATTTTTGGGCGGAGATTTCCATGTAAACTCCGAAAAAAGAATATTGAAGCAGGTAGCGTCAAAAATAGTTGAAAATCAAATAAATAAACCCGATTTTTATTTTCAGGAAATTCCACCTGCCCAATTTGCATTTGGTAATCATCAACTTGTAATTCCAGCATGGGCTGAATTTGATTTTGTTATTGAAGGCAAGGATTTTGAAAAGCGTTATCCCCCTTTTCAAAATATCAGGAATTATACCCGGAAGGCAGGTTTTAAACCAGTTTGGCCCGAGTTAACAAAGGAGATCATCAATATGTTTTATGATGAAATGGCCATTCCATTTATTACAGCCCGCAAAGGAAAGCAGGCAATGGATTTTTCAAGAGCGTTTTTTATGGGCATACTGAAGCGCAATGGCAGAATTTTATTTTTGGAGCGCGATGGCCGCCTGGTGGCCGGAATGGTCATTACTTTTGGCGAAATACCTATGTATCATACAGTTGGTATCAGAATGAACGATGAAAAGAATCATTTTGCCGATGGTGCATTTAAATCCCTGTATTATTTTGCCCATCTCCAGTTACAGGCAGATGGGTTTAAAAGGGTAACGCTGGGCGGTTCCCGTCCGTTTTTAGATGATCATTCCTTCATGTTTAAAATGCAAATCGGCAGTGAACTGGTTAAAAACAGGATCATTCGTAACGAAGCAGTTTTATTTCATTTAAGTGTTGACAATGAACGTGTAAGGAATTGGTTGGAGCAAAACCCTTTTATCGTACTCGACAATCAGAAAGAACCTCATCCAGTGTTTTTTACGAAATATAATGAAGCATTTGATTCGGGGATATCACCGGATGTTGTTAAAAAAACGAAATATTATGCTCCTACCCAGTCTATCGTCTATTTGTTTGATTTACCTTCTGGCCATTTACCAGATCAAATTACTGGTATTGAATTGCGTTCTTTTAATGATTTGATTCGTTGATTTTCAGTTTTCCGAATTTTTTTAGTAACCAAAATTACGTAATTTTATTATATATAGCTTAATTTCAATTTCTTAACTATTCTATAAAACATTGATTGTTGATAAATGTTTGGTAAGTGTTTCATTGGTTATTAGTAATTATTATAAAAGTTGCTTTATTTTGTATGACGATTAATTATTGGTAAGGTTTGATCATTAAAATCAGCAATTTATGAAGCCAGTATCTGAGACGATTTGTTCGCTTTTATCCAAAGCTGCTGCAAGGTTTCCGGAGAACATTGCTGTAAAGGGAACAGATTTCTGTTTTTCGTTTTCTGAATTTGAAGCACTGTCAAACGGATTTGCTGCCAGGCTCATCCAATCAGGAGCCCGGAAAGGGGAGTTCATTGGTATCTGCCTCTCACGGTCGGCCGAAATGCTGATTGGTATTTTTGGTGCATTAAAAGCCGGTTGTGTCTATGTTCCCGCCGACCCTGATTATCCTGCTGATAGGGTGAAATTTGTGTTTGACGATGCTTCGGTCAGGTTTGTAATCACAACCAATCAATTTATAGCCAAAGTTGAAGAACTTGGTTTTATAGCCCTTGTTCCTGAAACTTCGTATCAGGATCAGAATACTGTTGATTTTCCTGAGGTATTGCCCTCTGATCTGGCTTATGTATTGTTTACCAGTGGCTCCACAGGTAAACCCAAAGGAGTTTTGGTTGAGCATCATTCAGTGATTAATCTTTGCAGGAGTGTTCAGCACGATTATCCGCTGGCTGAAGGTGATGCAGTTCTGTTAAAATCTCCGTATACCTTTGATGGTTCGGTCTGGGAACTTTATGGCTGGATTGAACAGGGGTCAACGCTTTATGTGGCTCCGCGCGGAGTGGAAAAAGATCCGTCAGCACTTGCATTGCTGATACAGCATGAAAAGATAAGTTTTGCGTTTTTTGTATCCTCAATGCTTAGTTCATTCCTTGATTATGCATATTCATCCGGAAATCATGCAATGCTGCAAAGCCTTAAGTGGGTTTCGGCTGGTGGTGAAGTGGTGAGCCCTGTGTTGGTTCAGCGGTTTTACAAATTGCTGGAAGTTTATGGATGCAGGCTGATTAATGTATATGGTCCTACCGAAACTACTGTTTATGCCACAACTTTTTTGTGTGAACCCGGGGTTGAGTACACAAAAATCCCTGTTGGGAAAACTGTGGCCAATGATTATATATATGTGCTTGATGAAGGTGGAAATTTGCTGACTGATGGTTCAGAAGGTGAGATTTGCATTGGAGGCCGCGGTGTTGCAAGGGGATACCTGAATAGGGAAGACCTGACAAACGAAAGGTTTGTTGAGAATCCGTTCCGATCCGGTGAAAAAATGTACCGCACCGGTGATATTGGCAGATTGTTACCGGATGGTTTGCTCGATTTTATTGGCCGTCGCGATTTTCAGGTGAAACTGCGTGGGTTGAGGATTGAATTGGGTGAAATTGAGAATGCCCTCTATGGCCTTGATTTTTTTAAAGAAGTTGCAGTATTGTTTACTAAAGATCGCACGGGTGATGACAGTATTGTGGCATGTATTGTTCCAGAAGAGCATTTTTTAAAGCCCTCTGAAAGTGATTATTATCTTCTGAAAAGCAATACGCATGAACAGATTAAGGAAGGCTTACGCAAAACCTTGCCTGTGTTTATGTTGCCATCTGAATTTATAGTTTGCAAATCATTTCCGGTAAACGAGAATGGCAAACTCGACCGTAAAGCATTGCCCACAGTGGCTTCATTATATATTGATGAAACTTCAGGGGTATTTGTTCCTGCAACCGAAACAGAATTAAAGGTTTACAATATCTGGAAACATGTATTATCGCGTGAAACCATTGGCAGGGATGAAGATTTTTTTGGAGCAGGCGGTCATTCACTTAAAGCCATACAGGTTATAACTGCTGTTATACAAAATTTCGGAATTGAATTGCCTTTGAATGTTTTTTATTCAGAGCTTACTATTCCTGATATGGTTCAATTAATTGAAAATGAAAAAGGTACGTATTATCAGGAAGTAATTCAATCTACAGCCGGCTCAATACGGAATAAATATCCGCTTACCGGTGAACAACGTGAAATGTGGGTATTGAACTCAATGGATGAAAGCAGGATACAACACAATATCCT
>CAZKCK010000102.1:0-3399 GCA_964550695.1 uncultured Bacteroidales bacterium
TGAAATAAATTTTCATTCATTACCAGTACTTTATTAACAATTAATCAAAGAGAAATTATGGAAGTTCAAAAATTAAGTCTGTCGAGACTCCGTAATGAAGCGTACCATCAGTTTTTAACTGATTTTGACGTGTTGGTTGTTAAACACACGGCCACCACACTAGGTATCGAAGTCCTTTTTACAGAGTTTACCCCCCTTTTCGTTTCCTTTGGTGAAGGGCTGAAATTGGTTCATGCCAGTACCCACACCCAAAAGGTGACCGAAGCCGATTTTATCCGTGACGAAACTTACCGCAGCCTTTACAATATTGTAAAAGCCTATTGCGGACATTATGAGGCACCCGTGCGTGATGCTGCTTTGCGGCTACGCCTGGTGTTCGACAATTTTGGCGATGTAACCGTTCTGCCCTATGATCAGGAAACTGCAACCATCAATACCCTGCTGGGTGTACTTACAACTACGGCATCCAATGACGTATCATTGCTTGGCCTGACTGCCTGGATAAGTGTATTCGCAGAACAAAACACTGCCTTTAACAACCTTGTACAAATGCGGTATAACGAAAATGCCGGCAAAACACAGGTTGACCTGAAAGAAACCCGTAAAAATCTGGACGCTCTGTACAAAAGCATGGTAAAGCGTATTACCTCGCTGATTGAAGTGAACGGAGCAGCAGCTTATGCCGGTTTTGTAACCGATCTTAACCTCCGCATTGCACATTACAGGCAATTGCAGGCTGTACGCCATGGCCGGAATGAAAACGGAGAAACCCCTGAATCCCCTCAGGCCTGAATCTAAAAAGCTCCCTTCAGCGCAACGGATGAAGGGAGCTTTTAGAATATCTTTACACCATCTTTATAATCAATTAATGATAAAACGTTTTTTACTGCTGCTTTTTATCTGCACAAGCCTTTTGAGTGTGCTCAATGCCCAGAACCCGCAATGGCTGAATTATACCTGCGGAAAGGAGATCAGGGCATTGGCACATGAAGACAATTATATTTGGATTGGTACTACAGGTGGCTTGTTGTCAATTGATCAATCCAATGCAATTACAACTTTTTACAATGCTTCAAACTCAGAACTCAATGGAAATTCAATTTCGGCATTGGAAATTGATGCAAATGGAACGAAATGGATTGGATCAAATGCCGGAGTGGCAAAATATGATGGAACTGTATGGTCCATTTTCAATACTGAAAATTCCGACTTACCCAATAATGATATCTCATCAATTATAGCAGATGCCAGCGGTACTATCTGGATTGGAACAATGTACAGTGGCCTTGTAAAATTTGATGGGTTAAACTGGACAATATTTAATACTGGCAATTCAGGGTTAGTATCAAACCAAATTACTGCTCTGGCTATTGATAGCACTGGGAATATATGGATTGGCACCTTATATGGAATGGTAAAATTTAATGGCACAAACTGGACATTATATAATACTTCCAATTCCTTTTTGCCTGATGACAATATAAACTCCATTTCAATTGATGAAAATGACACAAAATGGATTGGAACCTCTGACGGGTTGGCAAAATTTAAAAATTCAAGCTGGACAATTTACCATTCTTATGATTCAGGCTTGCCAAACGATATCGTTTCTACAATAAAGATTGACACAAACGGAACCAAATGGATTGGAACTTATGGTGGAGGAATTACAGCATTTAACGATACCATTTGGACAACTTACGACACAACAAATTCCGAATTACATGATAATTTTATAATATCAATTGAAATCGATAATAATGGAATAAAATGGATTGGTACCGAAGAAGGATTAATGAATCTTGATTCTGATCTTTGGACATCAATCAAAACCTCCAACTCCGGGATAATTGATAACAATATTAGGTCTTTGGCGGTTGATGAAAATGAAACTATATGGATTGGAAACGATTGGGGAGGATTGAACAAATACGATGGACAGTCCTGGGTTACATTTAATATATTTAATCCAAACTTGTACAATGGAAGATTGCTGGCTATTGCTCCAGAGGATAATGGTACAGTCTGGATAGGAACTGATCAGGGTTTGCTTAAATTTAACGGTACAAGTTGGATTGTTTACAATACAACCAATTCAGGTTTACCTACTGATGGTATCTCCAGTATTACAATTGACAATAATGGAAATAAATGGCTTGGAACAATGGCAGGACTGATAAAATTTGATAACACTAATTTCACACTTTATGACACAGTAAATTCAGGTTTGCCAAACAATTACATAACTGCTATCGCTTCAGATGGAAATGGAACGGAGTGGATTGGCACAAACTTTGGCGGCCTGGCGAAATTTGATGGCATAACATGGTTATATTTTGATACAATAAATTCCGAAATCCCTGACAACAGGATCACTTCTGTTGCTATTGATAAAAATGGGAATATTTGGGCTGGAACTATTACTGGCGGTTTGGCTAAATTTGATAGAAATGACTGGTCTATTTATAATACCTTAAACTCTGGTCTGCCATCAAACTATATAATTTCAATTGTTGTTGATAAAAACGAAGCAATATGGATTGGAACACGTGAGGATGGATTAGTAAAATTTGATGGTTTAAACTGGATGAATTATACTACATTAAATTCCGGATTGTCATCTGATGTGGTCAGACCATTGATTATTGATGGCACAGGCTCAAAATGGATGGGAGGTTGGGAAAGTGGATTGACTGTTTTTAATGAAAATGGAATTCCATTAGCTCTTCACAACGATTTTGTTACACAAATAACCGTAAGTATTGCTCCCAATCCTGCCACCAATCATGTGAATATTGAACTCCCCGAAGGCCTCAGCATCTCTGAAATTGAAATCATAAACATGCAGGGAAGTACCGTTCAGGTGAATAAACTTGCGGCAGGTCATCATTCGCTGGATATAAGCCAGTTGAAAGCCGGGCTTTATATAATGAAACTGCACACAAACGGCGGGCTGGTAATTAAAAAAATCCTCAGAAATGAATGATTAAAACACCCTATCCAGCATGCGATTATTATACGATATCAATCAAATTATTATAAATATAACCCCCTGGTTTTGGGTAAATAAAAACACTTGCTATAACAATGTAACATATTGCAAAGCGGCCTATGAAAACTCCGCCTTCCGAGGATTTTCGCTAGACCACTTAATTAACTTGAATGCTATCCGAAATAAGCTGTACAATATATGATAACCGTTAAATAAACCCTTGTTAAACCTCCTTCCAATGAAAAAAATTATTTTACTCATGCTTTTCTTCCCTTTAGGCGTAATGAGTCAAAACCCGCTTGAATATTCCGGGGTATTAAAAGCAACCGTTACCGGAAATTCGATAACACTTGCAGAAAACACGGCCATGCGTAATTGTGGCGCTTTGTACACCATGCAGGCATGGC
>CAZKCK010000102.1:3409-7447 GCA_964550695.1 uncultured Bacteroidales bacterium
GGGAGATACGCTCTACTGGTACCAGATTGATACAGGGGAGTCGTTTGCCTGCTCATGTTGGTTCAACCTTTCGTTAACCGTTGATTCCCTGCAACCAGGGCATTATACAACCAAAGTGTTTTATACCGAATTTCCTGACTGGCCTCCACCATACCCTATTACAGTTTATTCTGGTTTGGTTCCGTTTGAAATTACGGAGCAAAACGCCAGTCAAAGTATTCAATTAATGGATGCCTTTCAAAGTGAGTGTTTTACTAATTCGGTTCAGGTTTCCGAAAACGAATCAGTCCTTGCAGTTTCGGTTTTTCCGAATCCGGTGCAGGAAGTTTTGCATTTGAAAAGGATGCCACCAGAACAAAAATCGATTGCCCTTTATGATCTGCAGGGAAGACGCCTCTATCATATCAATACAAATCAAACATCAATGGAAATCGATGTGATCAATTTTGAGAATGGTATCTATCTCCTTACAATTGAAAATGGAACAAGGAAGGAATATATAAAAGTGGTTAAGTCAAGATAATAACAGGCAAATCGGTTAAGTGGAGTTTGTTGATCCCCCAAAACCATCTTTATGGCATATTTAGTTCCTTTGTAAAAAATGATTGTATAAATAGGGCCTCACCTTTTACCTTTCACCCTGTACCTTTTACCTTTCACCTTTTACCAGATAAAAAGTAATTAGTAATTGGTAATTAGTAATTAGTTGGAGACCAATCACCAGTCACCAATCACCAGTCACCATTTACCCTTCACCCTTGGTTTCGACAGGCTCAACCACCGGGTTCATCTTTCACCTTTTACCCTTTACCTTTAACCTTTCACCTTTAACCCTGTACCTTTCATCTTCAAAACAACTCCAGTTGATTGCTCCCCGCTCTGGGCTTCACTTCCTGCTTTTCCCTTACAATCAGTTCCTTTTCAATCTGATCAATAAACGGACTGCGCTCAAGAACCAGATGCATGTTAAAAAGATAACGCCGCGTGGCATGGGTCAGGTACAATTGTTTGCGGGCGCGTGTCATGCCCACATACAGCAGGCGTTTCTCCTCCTCCACATCACTTTCATTCCCTTTGAATAGCCTGTATGGCAGCAGGCGGTCGTCGCAACCGGCAATGTACACCTGCTCAAACTCCAGCCCTTTTGAGGCATGCAATGTAAGCAGGTTCACGGCATCGGGCCTTTTAGAAACATAACTGCTCCCGGTTTCCAAATCCACAAATGTAAGAAACGCCTGAAAATCCTTTCCAAAACCGGCGGCTGTCTCCAGCAGGTCAGCCATGGACTGCCCGTCGTCGGGTTGGGCTGAAAGGTTATAATTGGTGGTAATCTTACGGATGATCTGCACAATGTCAGCATCCGGACTTATAAAACCGGCATCCGGGTAAGTTCCGGTGACCGTATAAAACTGCTCAGCAGCCCATGCATTCGCAGGATTTACGAGGGCTTTCAGCAGCAAGGCTATTTTGGCCGGTAGTCCCGTTTCAAACGGATTGCCATGCCGGGCTAATTGCCACGGGATTGCATGGTCGTTGAGGGCTTTGCAGATCACATCAAACTGCCGTGTGGTACGGCACAGAATGGCTGTTTCGGCCAGAGAGCCACTCCCCTGCCCTGTGGCCACACCACTGTCGACGGCAAAAAAGCGGGTGCCGCCCAGACTTTCGTCAATGCTGCGGGCAATGAATTCAGCTTCGCTTTTATCGGTCTGATTAGCAACAATCTTTATTTTCAATCCCTTATCCAGCCCGCTTACAAAATCCTGCTGCCCGATTACATTGGCCGATGCCTTCAGCACCACATCCGAACAGCGATAACTTGTGCTGAGTTTATAGGTTGTAACGGGTTTATAATCCCTGTAAAACCTGTCGATAAACCGGGGACTGGCACCCCTGAAGCCGTAAATTGATTGATTGGGATCACCAATCACAAACAGATTGCGGGTTTCGGGATTGCATAAATGCTGCAGGAAGGTGTATTGTGCCGGGTTTACATCCTGAAATTCATCCACCAGCAGATACCTGAACCTTTCACGGTACGCCGATAGTATTTGCGGATGATGTTCAAACAACAGGTTCACCTCGGCCACCAGGTCGTCAAAATCGAAGAGGTTGGCATGCTTCAGAAACTGATTGTAGGCATTGCAGGTAATGATGAGGTCATCATCGGGCAGGAGGTTGAGTGCGCCATTCTTGTACAGACTGATTTTTTCGGTATCGGTGGCTTTTACACCAAAATGTTCGCTGAGGATATTTTTTCGTTCAGCATCGTTGATGATGGTGAATCCGGCCTGCCGGCCTGCGGCTTCAGGGTTTTCGGTGAGGATACGGAGCCCGGTGGCATGAAAGGTCCCGATATTGAGCTGGCCTGTGACGGTTTTGCCAAGCAGGTTTTCGAGACGGCTGCTGATCTCACCGGCGGCTTTGTTGGTGAAGGTAACCGCGAGAATATTTTCGGGGCTGATGCCGGCTTCGTGTATCAGGTGGGCAATGCGCAGGATGAAAACGCGCGTCTTCCCGGTTCCCGGACCGGCTATCACCATGGCAGGACCATCGGTATGGGTCGTAGCCTGATGCTGTTCCCTGTTCTTTGAACCTGCCTGATAACTCAAACCAGGTTCAGATGCGGTTGAAGCAAAAACTCCAGCAGTTTTGAGGCGTTTCAGTTCAAAATACGCATCAAGGTTAAAATTAAGCAGTGGGCGTTCGGGTACCACATGTTCGTTTGTAACTCCTCCAAAAAGCGATGAGGTTTGCTGCCAGGATGCAGCCTCGCCCCGATTAAACACTTTTATCACGCCATATTCGCCGTCATAGCCTTCGGTGATGATCACTTCCTTGCGGCGCATGCGGCCAATGGCTTCTGCCAGCACAGGTCCGGCGCGGCGTGCTATCTCTCCGGTATCCATATCCAGCAGCAGTGGCAGTTCTGGTGCCACATTCCGGATAATCTGCTGATACTGCGCGGCAACCTGTTTGGTTCCGGCACTCACCCCATACATACCACCGAGCAGCTCCGGCAACGGGATGATGTAACTGAAGTCCTGTTTCCGTGGCGATTCGCCGGGATGGGTGCGGTCGCTCAGTTCCACAACCCTGTCCATCACTCCGGGCGTAAGTCTGCGATTGCACACAGGGCAAACCCCTCCGTGCAGCATGGCTTCCACAGGGTCGAGCACCACACCGCACTTGCGGTGACCGGCATAATGGTATTTACCTTCCTGCGGGAAGAGGTCAATGGTTTTTACTTTTCCATCTTTCAGACAGTTTACCAGCCCCGGCCAATTCATTTCACCATAAAAAATGGTGGCATTGCGGCCTAATTTTTCTGGAGAATGTGCATCGGAATTTGAAATAAGTGTAAAGGCATCCAGTTGGCTGATGATGCGGTTCATCGGCACATCGCTCGACAAACCGGTCTCAACAGCGGTTATATACTGCGTGAGTCCGCCATAGCACTCTGCAATGCTGTCGAAGCCGGAACTGGCTCCCAGGACCGAAAACCAGGGCGTCCATATGTGGGCCGGAATCAGCAGTACAGCAGGATTGATGTTCAGTACCATGTCGAACAGATCATGGCTGTCGAGCCCGAGAATGGGTCGGCCGTCAGAGCGTATGTTAAACCCACCCGAAATGAGTTTGGCCTGAATAAAAGTACAGGTTTCAACATCAGGTGAGATGAGGATATTGTGTACCTTGCGAACCCTGCCATTTTTTTTGTAAATGTTGCTGATTTCGGCAGTCATTACAAAGTACGGACCATCACCGGCATACAGTTTTGATTCCGGAACCTCATATTCCTTTTTCAGGCGATAAAATCCATTGCCGGCAGGTTCCAGTTTCTCAGTTAATTCAGCCAGCCAGCCCGGATGTGTAAAATCACCGGTTCCAATAAGTTGTATGCCTTTTTTGCGACCCCAGAGGTGGAGTTGTTCAGGCACCAGATCACGACTGGTTGCCAGCGAAAAATGTGAATGGATATGCAGGTCGGCAATGAATGACATTCAGCAGAGTTTTAAGCAAAGATAGCTGAAACAG
>CAZKCK010000102.1:7547-14711 GCA_964550695.1 uncultured Bacteroidales bacterium
AGGTTCAATGCAATTCGTTTTAAATGTTTACGGATATCGCTGTGCGATACATTAGTATGTTATTTAAATTTAACTGGTTAATCAGTCACATCTGCCTGATGGAAGCATATTCTTACGGATTTTACGAAAGTATAAATACGTATGGCGGTGTGATTTAAACTCTGTGCTGTGGAATATAATTCCGGCTGCTGGAAACAACCAAACAACTACATGCTTTCATGTGAATATCTTATTTATAAATAATTACCTAAAAAAACACATGAACACATTTTTGTTTATTATCTTAGCAGCAGATTACGATTTTTAGCCGGAATATTCAGATATCTCTAATGATTTATGACTGATCGGAAAGGCTTTTATGACTAAAAAAAACGAAACGATTGTAAGTTTGTTCACCAGACAGGCTGAACAAATCCAACATGCTATCGCCATTGAATCAGGTGATACATGCCTGACATACAAACAACTGAACAGCAAATCGAATCAGCTTGCTGCCTATTTGCTATTGCATTCGTCAGGAGGGTCAAAATACTGCGGGTTATGCCTTGAGCGGGGTTCTCAGATGATTGTGGCTGTATTGGCCATTCTGAAAGCCGGTCTGGCCTATGTACCCTTTGATCCGGCATATCCGGCGGGCCGTTTAAGCTACATGATCAATGAATCACAACCTGATTTCATCATCACCGATCATCAAACCTGCGGTCTTGAAGTACTCAAAGGGAGCCGTCAACTCAATATGGATACCCTTTCGGTTGAAAGTTATCCTATTGAAAACCTGCAAGTTGAAATCCGGAAATCTGATGCTGCCTATGTATTGTTTACTTCAGGCTCAACCGGAAAACCCAAGGGTGTGGTGATGCCGCACGGGCCACTATTTAATCTCATACAATGGCAACTTAACCAATTTGGAGATCAGTCAACAGCAAGGGTTCTGCAACTTTCAACCATCAGTTTCGACCTTTCTTTCTGGGAGATATTCAGCACTTTGTGTTCTGGAAGTACTCTGGTCATCTGCCCTGACCATTTAAGAACCGATGCCAATGGGCTGCTGGAGTTTCTGGCCATGAACAAAATTACCCGCACAATGCTGCCATTTGTCAGCCTGAATTTTATTTCAGAGGCCGCAACGAACTTTCAGGTTGATTCTCTTGATTTAACACAGGTTTACTCAACTGCTGAACAATTAAAAATCACCCCGTCCATAAGGGCCTTCTTCTCAAAACTAAAAAACTGCTCCCTCGAAAACCATTACGGCCCTACGGAAAGCCATATTGTGACCTATTATCATCTTACAGCCGGCGATGCTGAAAAATGGCCGAAACTGCCACCCATCGGTTTCCCGATCAGCAATACCGAAATACTCATACTTGATAATCAACTTAAACCTGTGGAGCCCGGACAGGAAGGTATCTTATACATTGGGGGAGATTGTCTGGCAGATGGTTACCTAAACCGCCCTGACTTAACAGCCGAAAAGTTCTTGCAACATCCGTTCAAACCCGGTGAAAGGCTGTACAATACAGGCGATATTGCAATACTAAATGAATCAAACGAAATTGAGTATCATGGACGTGCTGACAAGCAGGTAAAAATCAGGGGATTCAGAATTGAACTGGGTGAAATTGAAATTGCGCTTTCAGGCATCGAAGGAATCAAAAATGCTGCAGTAACCGTATTTGACGATGAAACCGGAAACAACAGGCTTGTGGCTTATTATTCAGGAAAGTCAGGATTGCCGGTTGATGATATCCGGAAGCAGCTTTCGGCCCAATTACCTGAATATATGCTTCCATCAGCATTTATTCATCTCGAAAGTCTTCCGTTGACGCCCAGTGGCAAACTCGATAAAAGTGCCCTTCCGGCACCTTTCAGCGGCAGACCAGATTTAAAAACAGCATACCAGCCACCCGAAACTGCTGTTCAAAAAAGCATTGCAGGCATCTGGGAGTCTTTACTCGCAATAAAAGGCATCGGAATAGATGATAATTTCTTTGATCTCGGAGGAAACTCGCTGTTAAGTATTCAGGCCTCCAACAAACTCACTGCTTCCGGAATTGACCTGCCTGTGGTAAAGCTCTACCAGCATCCGAATATCAGGGCAATTTCAGCATATCTGAGCAAGACTGATAAAAAATCGCAGGCTGAACTGATTGAAGAAAGACATCAGAAATCACCAAAAACCAACAAATCTGGTGATATAGCGATTATCGGGATGGCCGGAAGGTTCCCGGGTGCATCTGACACAGCAACACTTTGGAAAAACCTTTGTGAAGGCAAAGAATCTGTTCATTATTTTACGGATGATGAAATACATTTTTCAATACCTGAATCCGTCAAAAACCATCCCGACTATATAAAAGCAAGAGGGATTATTGAGGATGCAGATACCTTTGATGCAGCATTTTTTGGGTTCAGTCCCATCATGGCCGAAATCATGGACCCGCAGCAACGTAAATTCCTTGAAGTAGCCTGGGAATGTTTTGAAAATGCCGGCTGCCGGCCCGACACTTATCCGGGACTGACGGGTGTTTTTGCCGGAGTTGGCAACAATACCTACTACCTGAACAATGTACTGAAACGTAAGGATAAAACCGAAATTACAGGTGATTTTCAGGCCATGGTTCTGAATGAAAAAGATTATATTGCAACCCGTACTGCATTCATGCTCAACCTGAAAGGCCCGGCAGTGAGTGTTTACACAGCATGTTCCACCTCGCTTACGGCTATCGCACAGGCATGCCTGAATCTGCGCAGCGGTGGTTGTGATATAGCGCTGGCCGGAGGTGCTTCCATCACATCACCCGTAAACAGCGGCTATATGTACAATGAAGGCGGCATGCTCTCCGCTGACGGGCACTGCCGGCCATTTGACGCACAGGCTACCGGAACAACTTTCAGCGAAGGAGTAGGCTGCATTCTGTTAAAAAGGCTTGATGATGCAATGACCGATCATGATTATATTTGTGCTGTGATAAAAGGCGTGGGTATGAACAATGATGGTTCAGATAAAGCAAGTTTTACTGCCCCCGGTATTGAAGGGCAGGCCGGTGCGATAAAACTGGCACAACTGGATGCAGGAATAGCCCCTGCTGATGTCAGTTATATCGAAACTCACGGAACCGCCACCCCCATTGGTGATCCTATCGAAATTGAAGCCCTTGGGGAAGCATATTCTGATCTTGCAACACAAAGTTGTTACATTGGTTCTGTCAAAAGTAATTTCGGACATCTCACACCCGCGGCCGGTGTTGCCGGCACCATCAAGACTGCTATGGCCCTCAAAAAGGGCATCATTCCTCCAACCATCAATTACGTTTCTCCAAATCCGGCCATCAATATGGACGCTGGCCCATTCAAAGTCAATACCACAGTTGTTCCTTTTGAAAGAAAAACAAACAGACTGCTGGCCGGGGTAAGCTCATTTGGTGTGGGTGGAACCAATGTACACATCATACTTGAGGAAGCGCCTGAAGTCATTGTTCCGGATAAAGAAAAGCCCGTAAATCTGATTTTGCTCAGCGCACAAACTGAAACAGCCCTGGCCGGAATGCCGGGGAGGCTTGCAAATTTTCTGAAAGAAAACCATGAAATAAACAAGACATCAGTTTCATATTCTTTAATTACCGGTCGTCAGACCTTTGAAAAAAGATACTTTGCCACCGGCACTTCCACTGCAAATTTGATAAATACGCTTGAAGGCAATGACGGAAATGCAGGCAGTGGCAATAAACCGGCTTCAAAACCCGGGCTGGTCTTTATGTTTCCGGGTCAGGGTTCGCAATATCTTGATATGGGAAAAGACCTGTACGAAAATGAAGAAGTTTATAAATATTGGTTTGATACCTGCGCCGATAAACTTCTGCCATTGATGGGCAAGGATATCCGGGATGCAATATTTGCAGGTAATTCACCGGAGGCCGAAGCCAGACTCAGAAACACGTTCTATACACAACCTTCACTCTTTGCTATTGAATACTCACTGGCGCAACTTTTTATCAGTTGGGGAATAAAACCTGATGCTTTGGTGGGGCACAGCATCGGTGAATTTGTAGCTGCCTGCCTTGCAGATGTATTCAGCCTTGATGATGCCTTGTTACTTGTTTCAGCGCGGGCGGCACTTATGCAGGATATGCCCGGTGGCAGTATGCTTTCGGTACGCAAACCACCAGCCGAATTGCAGGAATATATTGTTGAACCCGTAGGCCTGGCAGCACACAACAGTCCTGCTCTATCCGTGTTATCAGGGCCGGCTGAAAACATTTCAAATGTTCAGGCAAAACTTGAACTGGCCGGAATTCCGTCATCATTGCTCCATACTTCGCATGCATTTCATTCAGCGATGATGGACCCGGTATTACCTGTATTCCGCAAAACCGTTGAAAAAATCCACTTATCAACTCCCCGGATTCCGTTTGTTTCAACTGTTACAGGCAAGTGGATAACGGATGCACAGGCAACTGATATTGAATACTGGACCAACCACCTGAGAGTACCTGTACAATTTGCTGCCGCCATTCACACAATCCTTTCGGAAAACTATTTCCTGCTCGAAACAGGCCCGCGTAATACTTTGGCAACGCTTGCAAGGCAGCATCCTGAAGCCAAACCGCAACATATCACCTCAAGTCTGGGCGCGAGTGCATCCAACTTCACCGAACTCACCGAAGTGTATAAAGCGATTGGAAAACTCTGGATAGCCGGATTTGAACCAGATTCTGAGCAGTTTTTTAAAGGTTACAATCCGCAGAAAATTCCGCTGCCTACCTACCCTTTCGCAAAAAAACGCTACTGGATCGAACCTCCTCAAAACGCTGCGATTGAAAACCTTCCGCCAATGTCGGAACAGCCATCGGATAATGATATACAATATATTGATGAAACTCCAGCTTCTACCGAATCAATGAAAACACAGATTACAAGACTCCTTTTTGAAACCCTTGAAGAATCCTCGGGCATTGAAATAAATCAGGCTGACATCAATGCAAGCCTGTTTGAATTAGGTTTTGATTCTCTCATTCTGACACAGTTGGCTATAACACTGCAAAAAAAATTCGATGTTAAAATAACGTTCAGGCAATTGAATGAAAATCTGAGCACTGTTTCAAAACTGGCTGATTATATTGAAACTGAAATTCCCGGCTCAAAATCCGATAAACTTTTTGGGAATCCAAACAAACCCAATTCATCATCTGTTCCAATTCAACAACCAATCCATCAAACCGTTATACAATCATCCACCGCACTCGAAGAACAACTCAGGCAAATAAAACAGCAGCTTGACCTTGTATCGAAATCGCTGGGAGTTAAAGTTCAGCAAGAACCCCGGGATACAAAGCCGGAACAATCAGTTTCAGATGAAGTTCCGGATGTAAAAAAACCATTTGGAGCGGCAGCCAAAATTGAAACCAAAATACATAGCGGACTTACGCTTGTACAACAAGCGCTGATCGATAACCTTTCGAAGCAATACAACCGGAAAACCTTCAAAAGCAAGGAATATACGCAAAAGAACCGCAAAAATCTTGCTGACCCAAGGGTGGTAACGGGTTTCAGACCCCTTACCAAAGAAATCACCTATCAGATTGTAATTGAGCGATCGAAAGGCTGCCACATGTGGGACATTGACGGAAATGAATACATTGATGTACTGAGTGGTTTTGGCTCAAATATGTTCGGCAACAACCCTGATTTTATAACCAGAGAACTTCAGGAACAACTAAAGCGCGGATGTGAACTTGGTCCGCAGCATGCACTTACAGGCGAAGTTACAAGGCTCATTTGTGAGATGACGGGTTTTGAAAGGGCCGCCCTTTGCAATACAGGTTCTGAAGCAGTACTGGGAGCACTCAGAATGGCACGTACGGTTACAGGAAAATCAATGGTGGTGATATTTACGGGCTCATACCATGGTATTAACGATGAAGTAATTGCACGCGGAACCAAAAAACTCAAATCATTTCCGGCAGCGCCCGGCATCCCCGCTGAAGCAGTGCAGAATATGCTGATACTTGATTATGGTACCGATGAATCGCTGCAAATAATTGAAGACCACATTGATGAACTTGCCGCTGTGCTGGTGGAACCGGTCCAGAGCCGGCGACCCGACTTCCGTCCGGTTGACTTTTTGAAGAAACTCCGTGGAATAACTGAAAAAGCAGGTGTTGCCCTCATTTTTGATGAAGTAATTACAGGATTCAGGGCCCATCCGAAAGGAGCCCAGGGTTTATTCGGAATAAAAGCAGATCTGGCCACTTACGGTAAAGTAATTGGCGGTGGGATGCCGATCGGTGTTATGGCCGGCATTTCACAATATATGGATTCACTCGATGGCGGCTACTGGCAGTTTGGCGATGATTCAATACCTGAAACCGGCGTCACATACTTTGCAGGCACTTTTGTCAGGCATCCCCTGGCGCTCGCTGCAGCCAAAGCTTCGCTCCTTTTCCTGAAATCAAAAAATGGACAGGTACAGGAAAACCTGAACAAGGTAACTGCTGAAATGGTGACTGCTATAAATGCCTTATGTTCGCAAAACAACTGGCCTCTGGAAGCAAAATATTTCAGTTCCTTATTTAAAATTGTTTATACAACTGATATTCAATATGGCGAATTGCTTTTTACGCTTCTGCGATTTAAAGGAATTCACATCATGGATGGCTTCCCCTGCTTTATTACCACGGCACATTCTCCAAAAGATATCAGTCAGTTTGTTCAGGCTTTCAAAGAAAGTGCTACTGAAATGGCCAATGCCGGTTTTTATTCACAGAATGATCCTTCCACACCGGTTTTAAATTCCCCGCCGGTTGAAGGTGCCAGACTTGGCCGGGCTGAAAACGGTGATCCTGCATGGTTTATCCCTGATCCTGCCCGACCCGGGAAATACCTTCAGATTAAATAGATTTTATAAACCGTAGTTATGAAAGTACAATACAATCAGGCAATAAAAAAAATCAACACCACACCGGTTGATTTTGACCCGTTTGCAGGACCTGAAATTAACAAAACACTTCCGGTTACCGATGCCCAGAAAGAGATTTGGCTTTCGACCCAAATGAGTGATGAAGCTTCATGTTCATACAACGAAAACCTGAATATTTACCTGTATGGACCTGTTGATATTCCTTTAATGATAAATGCTATCAAACAGGTATTTGCACGTCATGA
>CAZKCK010000103.1:0-14706 GCA_964550695.1 uncultured Bacteroidales bacterium
CAATGAAATCACACGGGCTTAACAATCAACATTACACCGTTGTAGCTAATGTAGCAGATACCCGAACATTAATACCATCTACATTCATTCCCGATTTACCGGTTACGCTTCTTCACATTTCATGCTTTGAAGATCGCTCCAAGAATATCAGCGGATTGCTGAGGGTTGTCAAACGCTTATCTGAGACAAGAAACGATTTCAGAATCAAGATGGTAGGAGATGGACAAGACTTCGAACGTATGATTTCATATTCGGATAGTCTCGGAATTAATAAAACAATCATCGAATTTACAGGCCTGCTTGAGGGTGCTGCCTTAATTTCCGCCTTTCATCAGAGCCATTTTCTGGTGATGTTCAGCAATTATGAAAATATGCCGGTAGTAATTAATGAAGCTTTTTGTTGCGGCCTGCCGGTAGTGGCCACAAAGGTGGGAGGGATTCCTGAAGTTGTGACACCTGAACTGGGAAAGCTTGTAAATGCTGGCGATGAAGACGATTTGTCAGCCACCTTAAACTATATGATTGATAATTACATGCAATTTGACCGTAATACTATCCATCGTTTTGCCCTTGAAAATTTCAGTTACCCTTCGATCGGAGAAAAATTTTCAGGTATTTATCATGACGCGTTATCCCCTGTTGAGCGATGATAGATGCCAAAACCATCCCCAGCTACGGAATTCTGTGTGATTCTTTGCATTTTCAGACCTGGCAGGCTGAAATAATACATCACCTTGCAGCAGAAGGCATTGAACCGGTTCTGATTGTTATGCCAGCCGAAGCGCCAATAGCCAACATTACGTTTACGAATAAACTATGGCATTACCCCTATAAAAACCTTGTTTTCAGGCTATTTTACAGATTTCTCTTAAAGCCTGATGTTAAAAGACCCATCGATCTTTCAGCAGAATTAAATGCTAAATACATTCTAAACTGTAAAACTTACAAAAAAGGAATAGCTGATTATTTTGAAGCTAAAGATATTGAAAAAATCAGAAAGAGTGGTGCCGCGTTTTTACTCAGATTTGGGTTTGGCATTATACGCGGTCCGATTCTGGAAGCCACACCTTACGGTATCTGGTCGTTTCATCACGATGATCCGGAAGTTGTAAGGGGCGTTCCATCAAACTTCTGGGAAATTTTAGAAGGAATCCCGGTAAACGGCGCCATTCTTCAGCGTTTAACTGAAAAAATTGATGCCGGCATCATACTCAGGCAGGGTTGGTTTAAAACAATTAATCATTCATGGAAAGCGAATGTTGACCAAGCTTACCGGGGCACAACCGAATGGCCGTTGCAGGTATGCCGAGATATTGTGAATGGTTGTGCAGAGTATTTCGATTCTCCGGTAAGTATAAAACCATCAAAAATGCGGTTTGCACCGGGTAATTTAACCATGATAAAATTTATTATGCGGTTAATTTACAATAAGTTAAAATTTCATTTGGATGAGTTGCTGTATACTGAGCGTTGGGTTACAGGAGTTTGCGGTTCGCCCTATAATAATGTTCTTCTGGGCTCCATCCCGTTTTCTGATGCCCACCTGATGAAGGGCAACAATTCAAATCATTACAAAGCTGATCCGCATGGCTTTTCGAGCAATGGCAAACATTATATAATGTACGAGGATTACTCATACACTGACAGGCATGGAAAGATTATGTTTCAGGCTCTTGATGGCACTTTCAAACCAGAAGGCAAGCCAAAATCAGCAATTGAAAAGCCCTATCACCTGGCATTCCCATTTGTTTTTGAGCACAACAATTCAATTTATTGCATTCCGGAAAACTCTGAAGGCCATTCCGTTGATCTTTACGAATTTGACCCGAAAGATTCCTCATTTATTTTCAGGCATACCCTGATCAGTAATTTGCAGGCAGTTGACCCGGTAATTTTTCACCATGAACAACGCTGGTGGCTGCTTTTTACAGATAAGAAAGCAACCAATACCTTGTTAAATATTTGGTATTGTGATGAACTCACAGGAGTTTGGCAACCACACAAAAACAATCCGGTAAAAACAGATATCCGCTCAAGCCGGCCAGCCGGACCCGTCAGCAGGATTGAGGGCAGACTCATCAGACCAACTCAGGATTGTTCGAAATTTTCAGGATGGAGAATTGCAGTACAGGAAATTCTAGAAATTACACCTGAAACATTTTCAGAAAAGACTGTACATTACATTGAACCAGGGGCTGAAAGCCTGCATGCGGATGGCATTCATACGCTCAGCGGCAATGCTGAATTCAGCGTTTTTGACATGAAAAAGCACACATTTATTTTCAGAAGCTTTTTATATCAGCTAAAACGAAAACTCCGTTTATTATAAAATTATAACTGCTTGCGAGCCAGCAATAATTGATTCATGGTCTGACCATAGTCGTTGCGTTTGCCTCTTTCGAGCAGGTAAACCAGCGGGCCCAAAATTCCAACGACAGGCGAAAGCAACATAATCAGCACTAAAAATAAGGTTCTCCATAACCGGAACAGCGGATTTTTTACCATTTTAATTCTTTGGGGGTAACTTCTGAAATACCTGATAATATTACAATAAATCATGGTCCAGAAACCTCCGAAGCTCTCAGTTGACAGCACAATAAAGTTATTTTCGTTGGCAAGTTTAACCAGATGAGCCTGTGAATGGCGCATAAAATCCTCATTACTCCATGCAGGATACAGATAATCAGACGTAAGCATAAAATAACCCCAGGGTTTAAGGATGCGTTGTACTTCTGTAAAAAACGCCTTGGGATCATCAATTAAAGGCAATACCTGAAAACAGACAACACCATCAAACGAGTTATCCGGAAAGGGAAGCTTGGTGCCATCTTCAATCCAGACATCTGTAGTGGAATCATCCGGAATTATATGATTTATTTCATAATGCCTGCGGGTATTGGTCCCTATATATTCTTTAACATTGTTAAACAGATGCCTGTAAGGCTTGGTGCCGGCTCCAATATCCAGAACACGTCCATTGTATATAAGGTGATAAAACCTGATTTTATCCTTCAACATCCAGATATTGATCAGAAACTGGGTTGATCTGAACCAGATTTCAATAAATTGCACAATCCTCGACTTCAGCATTTGTAAAATTCAATTGTTAGCATACAAATATCGCAATAAATTCCGAAAACGCAAAAAAACAGATGTTCTGCATAATTAATAACTGTCAAAAAAACGAAATTATCTATGATTTTCAGTATGTTTACGAAAAAGTAGTTACTCCGATTGCAGAAACACTTAATTTTGGAGTTCAAAATTTGCGAATGATCCGAAAAATATTTGGTACTGCAGGAGCCCGACTTATTGCTGCTCTTGCCAGTTTTACCATACTGAGTTTAAATGCGCGGAACCTTGGCCCTGAGGGAGTTGGTCTTATCAGCCTGTTGGTTGTTGGTCTGGCAATCCTCAACAACATCAGCAGTTTAATTGGTGGAACAGCATTGGTTTATCTGGTGCCACGGAACAATATTTTTCAATTGTTTTCATTGTCGGTTATCTGGTCAGTTTTCACTTCAGTTGCAGGGGGCCTCATATTGCGCTGGTTACAACTCATCCCAACAGGTTATACACCTGATATTATGGTGCTTTCATTTCTGCTCTCGTTTATTAATATCAACCTGATGATTCTTCTGGGAAAGGAAAAGGTAAAAATTTACAATCTTATTAACATACTTCAAAGTATACTTACTGTATCAGCGTTATATATCTGGTTTGTAATTCTGAAACAGGCTAACGTCATCACATTTGTGTTCGTATTGTACCTTTCCTATTCAATTACACTGATAATAAGCTTTTTAGCTATAACTTCGTATTTGAAAGACCGAAAGACCGGAGGTGTTAAAAATCTTATCGGGCAGTTTTTAAAAATCGGAGGCTCAATTCAGATTGCTGGTTTATTTCAAACACTCAATTACAGATTCAGCTACTTCCTGTTGAAAAAATTCTTTGGTAATGCCACACTGGGCCGGTTTGATGTAGGGGTGAAATTTTCTGAAGGACTGTGGTTGATAGGGAAAAGCATGGCTCTTGTTCAGTATTCGAGGATTTCGAATGAATCGGAAGATGAGGTTTCACGCATTATTACCATATCCTTTTTCAAGACCAGTTTTGTAATCACTTTACTAGCAATTATCGCTTTGCTACTTGTTCCCGGAGAGGTATTTACCTATTTTCTGGGATCAGGTTTTTCGCAGGTAAAGCTTACAATTATCTGTTTAATACCCGGCATATTGGCCATTGCGTCAGGAATGATTTTTAGTCACTATTTTTCAGGAACGGGCAAACCTCATTTCAATACCATTGGATCAGGTATTGGTTTAGTGGCAATAATTTCAGCCGGATACCTGCTGATTCCACGATATGGGCTTGCCGGAGCAGGAATCGCAACTTCGTTTTCGTATGTGATTTCATTGATTTTTCAGTTAGTTTTATTCGTTTATCAAACAAAAACACCATTTTCGGAGTTTATTATAAATCAAAATGATATGATGCAACTGAAAAATTTCGTGATTCCGCAAAAAAAGAAGACCAATCTATCGTAATGACCTTTCAAAAACTATTCAGGTCTGAAAAGCACACACAGTTAATATGTATGATTCTATATCTTTGCAAAATCTAATTTAAAACATACTATGAATATCGTTTACATCGGAGAACACATATTGCCCGGACTTATTGGCAAATTTGCACTTTATACTGCTTTTGCCACTTCAATAATTTCCACCATTTTGTATTTCATGTACAGTAAACGCCCGGCGGAACTGTCAGGAATAAAATACAAACGCGGTGGAAGAATTTTCTTTTCAATACATGTAGCCAGTGTTTTGGCAGCTGCTGTCACGCTTTTCTATATGATAGCCAGTCATTATTTTGAATATCAATATGTATGGCAATATACTTCACGTGATTTACCGCTTCAGTATCTTGTTTCAGCTTTCTGGGCAGGGCAGGAAGGCAGTTTTCTTATCTGGACGTTGTGGCAGGCTTTGCTTGGCCTTTTACTGATGTTTGCTGCAAAAGAATGGGAAGCCCGTACCATGACCGTTTACAGTCTTGCTCAGGTATTTACAGTTTCCACACTTCTTGGGCTCGACCTTGGTATTGCCATACTCGGCAGAAGCCCTTTTTCACTTGCGCGTGAAATGGTTTCAAGCATAGCTGATACCATATTTACGAATCCCAATTACGTAAGTATGATAAAAGATGGCAACGGACTGAACCCTTTGCTCGAAAACATCTGGATGACAACACATCCGCCGATTCTTTTCCTTGGTTATGCTTCTGTTGTTATCCCGTTTTGTTATGTGGTTGCCGGGCTTTGGCAAAAAAAATATACTGAATGGATCAGACCAGCCATGCCATACATCGTATTCTCAGTACTGATTTTAGGAATCGGTATCATACTCGGGGGCATGTGGGCATATGTATCGCTAACATTTGGTGGTTTCTGGGCCTGGGATCCTGTTGAAAATGCATCTCTTGTTCCATGGCTGGTAATGGTTGCGGCATTGCATTTTACCATTATCGCAAAAAAGCAAAACAACGCGCTATTGTTTTCAACCATCTTTACTCCCATGGGATTTTTCATGGTATTGTATGCCAGTTTCCTGACACGCAGTGGAATTCTGGGTGACACCAGTGTGCATGCTTTTGGCGATAACGGCATGCTGACACAATTGGTTGTTATGATGCTGGTTTTTATGATCATCCCATTGTTTCTGGTAATCAAAAACTACAAATCACTTAAAATTAAATCTGAAGAAAATGCATGGTCAAGAGAATTCTGGATGTTTGCAGGTGCCTTAATATTAATCCTTTCTGCCTTCCAGATCACTTTTGTAACTTCGGTACCTGTCTGGAATAAATTATTCGGTTTTAATTTTGCTCCCCCTGTTGATACAGTTCAATACTTCAACCGCTGGCAGATGCCGTTCGCTTTACTGATTACATTGTTTATTGGCATCGCCAGTTATTTATGGTATCACACCACCGAACTAAAAACTTTTATCAGAAAAGCCGGTATCTCAGCAGGCATCGCACTGATTTTAACCATTGTTCTGGTAATAGTTATTGTTCCTGCTCATTTAATGTATATCCTCTACCTTTTCTCGGCCTTGTTCACAATTGTTGCTTCAATTGATATCATGATTGGCCTGATCAGGAAATCAGTGAATCCGGGAGGCATGATAACCCACCTTGGATTTGGGATTTTTCTGGCTGGCGTTCTGATAACTTTTGCAAATTCTGCCACAATTTCTACAAATACATCCGGATTTGAGCTTGGCGACAGGCAGACAGATGCAGAAAATCAGGTAATGATGAAGGGCGACACAGTTCCGATGGGCAATTATCAGGCAATTTATACCGACCGTATTACCAAAGGCCGGGAAACCTTTTATACGCTTGATTTCTATAACAAACTGGATAATGGCTCTTTGCAAAAGGAATTTACTGTAAAACCAAGCGTGAACAGAAACGAACGAATGGGGAATGTTTACAATCCATCAACTGAAAACTTCTGGAACAGAGATATTTATACGTATATTTCATATGCGGAAGAAAATCCGGGAATGATGCCACTTTTTGAGTCAAAAGAAATTCAAACAAAAGATACGGTTCGGATGAACTTCAGCCTGCTGATTCTCGACAGTGTAAGTGTTAAACCACGTGTAACAACCAAAAATAAAAATGACATCGATCCCGGGAATGTTACACTTACAGCTCATTTAAGACTGCTGGATATGCGCATGGGGCGGATAATACAGACTACAGCTTCGTATATAATTCAAAACAATGAAGTTACACGTGCTGACGGAAAAATTCCCGAAGCCGGATACAGATTCACATTCGACAAGGTTTCTGAAACCCCGGGTAAAATTGTTATTTCAGCTTATGAAGACAAAATGGATTATATTGTTGTGAAAGCAGTCATAAATCCATACATCAACCTGATCTGGTTTGGTACCGGAATTGCTTTTCTGGGATTGATTTTTTCGTTAAGGAAACGCATGCGTCTGTCGAAATAGCGGAGTTATATTCAACAAAAAACCTGATTCATCCATATGCAATGAATCAGGTTTTTTTATTTCTGGAAGTTTCGGGCTAACTGTAACCTAAAAGAAGATAAAAGAAACTACTTAATAATCACAACTTTGATCGTACTGCTGTAATTGCCTGAACTCAGCCTGCAATAATAGAGTCCGGCTGCGGGGACTTCTGAAGTAAGTGAATACTTATGTAAACCTGCGGTCTGAAATTCATTTATTAAAGTTTTAACCACATTTCCATAAACATCACACAGGGTAAGGTTTACATTCCCTGCTTGGGGCAAGGTGTACTGAAGGTTGGTCTTTTCGCCAAAAGGATTCGGAAATGCACTGAACACGAGAGATTTCCCGGCTGCTGTCAATTCATCGTTTCCAATGGTTTCAATGGTAACCCGACCGTAATATACATCCTGTTCGCCATTCAGTGTATTGGCCCAGGCAAAATGTGCCGCATTGTTTGTTGAAATCATATGGTAATAATCGCCCATCTTGCTTTGGTTTGGCCATCCCACTTGTGAATCGAACAATTCTGACAATTTCAGATTTTCAGTCCATGTATTGCCCTGATCAAAAGAAGAAGAATAATAAAGTGCTGAATTTGTGAAGCCGGGGATATTGTCTCTTGTATCAAGCCAGATTACATCGATGCGGCCGTCAGGTGCCACTGACATTGTGCCAAACCATTGGTAGTTGGTTTCATTCTGATCATTATTTATCCTTACAGGTTCACTCCAGGTTACACCCCCATCTGAACTGCGTGCAAACATTACATCAGCAGGATCGAAATTGGATGCCCGTGTAACTGAAGCCAATACATATACATTTCCACGACTCTGACCCTCTGAATTATCAACAACAATATTAGCCTGCCCGATCAGTCCTTCAGGATTTACAGTTGACCAGCCGGTAAGTTGCCCATCGAGGTTTACTTCTGACGTAAAATCCCAGCTAACAGGGTATAATGGATCCTGTGCTATCATTGATTTGGTGACCACAATTCCCCCAAAATCATTTGCACCTACCGTATATAGCTCTCCATCAGGTCCAACTGCAAGCGTACCCCAATGTGGTTGACCATCCAGCGTAACACAATCTTCAAATGAATCGCCTTTGTTGGTTGAACGTGTAAAAGCGCCGGGGTTGCAAATGCTGTAATAATAAGTCCAGAAAGCATAAATATTGCCATCGCCCATGCCACCCGATTTATCAATTACCATCCATTGTTTGTCGCCACCCTGTGCAAAGGTACCCGCATCCCAGGTAATGCCTCCATCATAACTTCTGAAGACCTGACAGGTATAATTGTTACCGGCATCCTTGGTAAGACTGTTATAATAAAAAACACCGGAGGAATCCGTATCCAGCACCGGGTCTGACCTGAAAACGCCCTGATCAATCACGCCCGGAAAAGTCCAGGTTTCGCCACCATCATTGGAATATCCATAGCCTGCCTGTCTGAAGTTATTTCCAACATCGTCAAACTGACGCCATCCAATAACCATTTGTTCAGGATTTTTCGGGTTTATGCCAAGCGAAGGCTCATTGGCTGCGTCACCAAGAATATTCTGGCCACTGCTGTTTACATTTACCTGAGTTGTAAAGAAGGAAGTTCCCTTGAATGTATAGCCAGGAGAAGTTCTGGATTTTCCGTAAGCATTTGGTTTATATGAATCTCCCATCACCTCATGGTGCATATAGGCTTTTTCATGCTTTTTTACAGATTCCTGCGAAAAAACAACACAGGGTGCTATCAGAATCACCACCAATAGCAAAGGTTTCGTAAAATAATTCAACTTCATCATCGAATATAATTGTTAAAATTTTGCAAAATAATTTTACAAACTTACTGCCTTTTGCAGGAATAATTTCAAAACAGCAAAAAATAACTTTTCATCTGACATGTACATTAATTCAGGATGATTTCTCCCACCCTGCATCCCCGTCTGGCATTCATTATAACCATACCTTTGCATTTTAGCTCAATATTCAGAATATCTGTACAAACTTCAAAACACATGAAATCGCGCTATCTCCTCCTTTTACTTTTGCCACTTTTGTTTTCGTGCGGCAAAAATGGCAAAAACAGCAAATCCCGGAATGATAAAATGCCACCTGCTGTGGTTGAAACAATGGTTGTTACAACCCAAAAAACTGATCACAACATGAGTTTTACGGGGACGATTCTTGCCAATGAAGAAGCTGAAATACGCACTGAAGCTCCCGGAAGGATAGTATTAATCGGATTTGAGGAAGGATCGCACGTAGAAAAAGGCCGGTTGCTTCTTAAAATAAATGATGCTGAACTTCAGGCCCAACTACTTAAAAACAAGGTACAACTTGAACTAGCCACCACCGAGGTCAGCCGCAAAAAAGAATTGCTTTCCCTCAGGGGAATCAGTCAGGAGGAATTTGATATTAGTCAAAACAAATTCAATACACTGGAAGCTGAAAAGCAATTGATTCTGGCCCAGATCAGTAAAACAGAAATCAGAGCTCCTTTTTCAGGAACCATTGGTCTGAGAATGGTGAGTGAAGGAGCTTATATTACGGCAGCTACCCTGATAACCACATTGCAACAGACTGACCCCGTTAAGATTGATTTCAGGATTCCTGAAAAATATGGCGCTTTTGCCGGTAAAGGAAAACCGATCAGTTTTACAACTGAAGGGAGCAAAGACATTTATAAAGCAGTGGTTTATGCCACTGAATCACGCATCGATCCTGAAACCCGCACTATACAGGTCAGGGCAAGATGCAGCAATCCGGGCAACAGAATTATTCCCGGAGCATTTGCAAGAATTGTTTTAAATATGTTTCCCGAACAGGAAAGCATCCTCATTCCAACCAGTGCGGTAATGCCTGTGTTGAACGGGGAGCAGGTATACATTGTAAAAGGAGGCCTGGCTCAGATTTGCCGGATAGAGACCGGCGTCAGGAGTGACAGTGCTGTGGAAGTGATTAAGGGATTGAACACCGGAGATTCGTTGATTCTGACGGGTCTGCTGCAAATAAAACCGGAGCAGAAGATAAAACCGGCAGCATCCAAAAAACAAAATCAATAACCCGGAAGCCTGAACCGCATGAATATAGCATCATTAAGTATCAACAGACCTGTTCTGGCCTCGGTATTGTCGATCATCATCGTAATTTTTGGGATTGTGGGCTTCAGTATGCTTGGCCTGCGTGAATACCCCAGTGTTGATCCGCCGGTGGTAACCGTTACCACAACCTATGTTGGCGCAAATGCCGATGTTATCGAAACACAGATTACCGAGCCACTCGAAGAATCCATCAATGGGATATCGGGGATTAAAACCCTCAATTCAACCAGCAGCGACGGGCGAAGCTCCATCACCGTTGAATTTGACCTGGGCATTGATATGGAAGCAGCTACCAACGATGTTAGGGACAGGGTTTCGCGGGCGGTAAAGAATCTCACGCCGGATGTTGACATCCCCGTTGTGGTTAAATCTGATGCCGACTCTGATCCCATCCTCATGCTGGCCATTCAGAGTAATACACGCAACCTGCTCGATCTTACCGAAATAGCTACCAATGTTTTTAAAGAACGGTTGCAGACCATTCCCGGCATGAGCGAAATCAGGATTTTCGGTGAGAAAAAATACGCGATGAAGATTATGCTCGACCCCCTGAAACTGGCAGGCTACAATCTTACTCCGGCAGATATCCGGAATGCGCTGACCCGTGAAAATGTTGAACTGCCCTCAGGCAGGATAGAAGGATATGCAACCGAACTTACCATACGCACTTTCGGAAGGCTTGAAACGGAAGATGATTTCAATAACCTGATTATTAAAGAAAAATCGGGAGCCGTTGTCAGGATCAAAGATATTGGCAAAGCCAGCCTGATGCCGGAGAATGAAAGGTCACTGCTCAGGGGCAACAACGGAATACCGCAGGTAGCGCTCGCCATGACGCCGCAGCCGGGCTCAAACCACATTGCCATTGCCGATGAATTCTACAAACGCCTGAAAAAGCTCAAAGCAGAAGCCCCCGCCGATCTTAACCTCAACGTAACACTTGATACCACCATTGGCATCCGTAAAGCAATCAGCGAAGTGGGAGAAACCATCCTCATTGCCTTTCTGCTGGTAGTCATCATTATTTTTATTTTCCTCAGGCACTGGCGCACCACCCTCATTCCGGTAATTGCCATCCCCATATCACTGATTGGCGGATTTTTTATCATGTACATCTCCGGTTTTACCATCAACATCCTGACCCTGCTGGCTATCGTACTTGCCACCGGGCTTGTGGTTGATGACGCTATTGTGGTGCTTGAAAACATCTACAAAAAAATCGAAGCCGGTGAAGACCCCATCGTTGCCGGGCACAAAGGTTCGCAGGAAATCATCTTTGCAATTATTTCAACAACTATTACGCTGGCAGTCGTTTTCCTCCCGATTATTTTCCTGAAAGGCATCACAGGCAGGTTATTCCGTGAGTTTGCCGTTGTGGTGTCAGGGGCAGTAATTATCTCAGCCTTTGTTTCTCTCACACTCACGCCTATGATGAGTGCCCGCCTTTTACGCAAAAGAACCAAACATACTGCTGTTTTCATGTGGTCAGAACGGGTTTTCGATAACCTCACAACTGCCTACAACCATTCGCTGCATACGTTTATTGGTAAAAGGTGGATCGCCATCCCTGTTGTTGTTTTTTCTGCAGGACTCATTTATTTTATCGGCAAAGTAATTCCATCAGAACTTGCCCCGCTCGAAGACAAAAGCCGCATCAGGATTATGGCAACCGCTCCCGAAGGCACCTCATACGAAGCAATGGATAAATATGTGAGCAAACTGATATCGCTGGTAGATACCTTACCTGAGAAAGAATTTATTATTGCCGTTACTTCATCGGGCAACTCTGTCAATTCCGGATTTGTTAGAGTGGGTTTTGTTCAGCCTGAAGAACGCAATCGCAGCCAGCAGCAACTTGCCGATATGCTGAACAATACACTGAAAAAATACAACTTCGCCAGGGTGTATGCCACACAGGAACAAACCATTGGCGGCGGTATGCGCAGCGGTCTTCCGATTCAGTTTGTGCTTCAGGCACCTGATTTTGAACGGCTCAAGGAAGCTGTGCCCCGCTTTATGGATAAAGCCCTGGCAAGTAAAGTGTTTCAGGTGGTTGATATCAACCTGAAATTTAACAAGCCTGAACTCCGCATCGAAATTGACCGCGATAAAGCAAAGGCTTTGGGAGTATCTGTGCTTGATATTGCCGAAAACCTGCAGTTGTTTTTCAGCGGACAACGCTATGGCTACTTCATCTTCCACAACAAGCAGTATCAGGTCATCGGGCAGGCTTTCCGCGTTAACCGTGACGATCCGGGCGATCTTTCTTCGGTGTATATCCGCAATGCAACGGGTGAACTGATACAGTTATCATCGGTACTCAAAATTACCGAACAAAGCAGTCCGCCTCAACTGTACAGGTTTAACCGTTATGTGGCAGCCACCATCTCGGCCCAGCCTGCCAACGGACTCACCATAGGGCAGGGCATTGAAGAAATGAACCGCATTGCCGGCGAAACCCTTTCTGATCAGTTCTCGACTTCACTGGCCGGCACCTCGCGCGAATTTGCCGAAAGCAGCGGAAGCCTGCTTTATGCTTTTCTGTTTGCACTGGTACTCATTTACCTGGTGTTGGCTGCACAATTTGAGAGTTACCGCGATCCGCTTATCATCATGTTTACGGTTCCACTGGCCATGGCAGGCGCCGTACTTTCGCTGTTCATCTTCGGGCAAACACTCAATATTTTCAGTCAGATCGGGATTATCGTTTTAATTGGTATTGTAACCAAAAACGGAATCCTGATCGTTGAATTTGCCAACCAGCGCAAAGCCACCGGACTCACGCTGCGTGAAGCTGTGGTTGATGCAGCCACCCAGCGTCTGCGCCCTATCCTGATGACGAGTCTTGCCACTGTACTCGGAGCCCTGCCCATTGCACTTGCATTGGGTGCTGCTGCCAGAAGCCGCGTTCCCATGGGCATTACCATCATTGGCGGACTGCTCTTCTCTCTGATTCTTACGCTTTACGTAATTCCGGCCGTATACACCTTCATTTCAAAAGAAACAAGGAAATGAAAAACAGAATATTATTACCACTGATTTTTTGCTTAGGTCTTGCCCTGAAAGCAAATTCGCAGGAACTGCTCACACTTGAACAGGCCATTGCCACGGGTCTGAAAAACAATTTCTCAATCCTGCTCTCCAAGAACAATCTTGAAATTTCCAAAAACAACAACACTTCGGGTAATGCAGGCTTTTTACCGGTGGTTAATGCCACGGGTTCATATGTGAACACCACCAGCAATACGCATCAGGAATATTATGACGGACGCGTAAAAGATGCCACCAATGCCGGCAGTTACAGCATGAATACCGGTGTGGCCATGAACTGGACCGTGTTTGACGGCATGGCCATGTTTAATGAACATTCTCGCCTAAAAGAAAATGAGCTGAACAGCGAAAGCCAGCTCAAAAACGAGGTTGAAAACACCGTGGCTCAGATCACTGTGGCATATTATGGCATTGTTCAGCAAAACAAATTGCTTGATGTGATGCGCGAAGCCCTGGGGTTCAGTGCTGAACGAAAACAACTGATGCAACACAAATTCAGGCTGGGTGGTGCTTCAGAACTCGACTACCTGCAGGCAGTGGTTGATCTGAATGCTGACAGTGTGTCGCTCATACAGGAAACAACCAATCTCAGCAAAGCCATGGCTGAACTGAATTACCTGATTGGCCTGAATCCCGATGCGCACTATATGGTTGAAGATACCGTGGTATCCACTCCCCTGCCGGTATATGAAGAACTGATTCAACCTGTTTCTGATCTGAACACCGGCATCGACATTGCCCGGCGCAATGCCCGCATGGCAGAATACAACCTCCGCATCACCAAATCAATACAGTATCCGGCTGTAAACCTCACGGCGGCCTACAATTTCGCAAAATCACATACGCAGGTGGGCATTGTTGAAACCAACCGGAATTTCGGTCCCAATTTCGGATTGAACTTCAGCTACACCCTGTTTGATGGCTTCAACAACAGCCGGAAAATTAAGAATGCCCGTATTGAACAGCTAAACACCGAAATACAATTGAACGAAACCATTGCGGGTGTCAAGAATCAATTGTATAAACTCTTTACTGAATACAGTTCATACCGGGTGCTGATCAGGATTGAAGAAACCAACGTACTTACGGCGAGGCACAATACCACGGTGGCGTTTGAAAAGTACCGTCTGGGCGAATTGAATGACCTTGATTTCCGGCAAATACAGCTCAAGCAACTCGAAGCCGAAAACCGGCTGCTGCAGTCGCGGTATCAGTTAAAGGTTTTTGAAACCGAACTGTTGCGCATAAGCGGGGGGTTGATTAAAGAGGATGTGGAGATTTGAAGATTTGAGGATGTGAGGATGAAGAACCCACTCAATTTGAGGATATGCAGATATGCAGATGTGCAGATGAAGAACCTGCTGAATTTGAAGATGCTGGAATTCTTAGGATGAAGGTATCCACCCCACCAACGGCATCTTAGCTGACAAGATTTTTATCGATCAGGTGGGGTAAGAGTTTATTGAGTTGGGAAGCTTTGGTGTCGTTGATGTGGTTGA
>CAZKCK010000104.1:0-7905 GCA_964550695.1 uncultured Bacteroidales bacterium
CGTTCGGCAGTTCTCAAATACAGCATGACGTTCAGACAGGGGTTCAATAAGCTGGAGCAATTTTGGGGTAGTGTTCGGGCATAGCTTAGAACCTCTTTTGCGTATGTGTTCAGAACTTGTGATTTTGAACTTTTTATACAACTTACGGCAAGTGTGCGCTGCTCAACCTGTGCACACACAATGTGTGGCAGCAAGGGCAAAAAATAAAAATGCGGAGAATAATCGACATATTGACCGCATTATTTACGGAGAATATTTTGGTGTGCGGAGAATAAATTGTATTTTTACCGCAAAATTAGCGGAGAAAAAAATATGTATCTATACGACAATCAAAATTGGCCAATCTTTGAATGGAATAGTGAGAAACTGTTACCATTGCTTTCGTATGTGCGAAACCGACAAGGAAAACTCATTGGAAAAATGGGTGCAATGGGCTTTGAACTTCAGAATGAAGCAAATCTTGAAATATTAACGATTGAAATTATCAAATCAACTGAAATTGAAGGCGAAATTCTTGACAGAGAACAAGTAAGGTCTTCTATTGCAAGAAGATTAGGATTAGACATATCCGGATTGGTTTATTCGGAACGGAATGTTGACGGAATTGTAGATTTGATGCTTGATGCAACCAGAAATTACGACAAAGAACTGAATAAAGACCGACTTTTCAGCTGGCATGTTGCTCTTTTTCCAACAGGACAGAGTGGAATGTACAAAATCATTACAGGAAACTGGCGTGACGATTCAACAGGCCCAATGCAAGTGGTTTCCGGAGCTTTAGGGAAAGAAAAAGTGCATTATCAGGCACCACCGGCAGCTCAACTTGAAAATGAAATGCGAATTTTCTTCGATTGGTTTAATTTAGAACAGCATGTTGATTCAGTTCTAAAGGCAGCTATTGCACACTTATGGTTTGTGACACTTCACCCGTTTGAAGATGGGAATGGACGAATTTCAAGAGTATTAAGCGATATGTTGCTGGCTCGTTCCGACGAACAATCCTACAGATTTTACAGTATGTCGACACAAATACGGAAAGAAAGAAATTTGTATTATGACATATTGGAGAAAACACAGAAAAGTAGTTTAGACATAACAAACTGGCTCGAATGGTTTCTGAATAGTTTATTGCATTCTATTGAAGATTCGGAGAAATTGTTAGAAAAAGTGATATACAAACATGCATTTTGGCTAAGACACTCAAAAGTGACTATAAATGACAGACAGCGGAAAATACTCAATATGTTAATGGACGACTTTGAAGGAGTTTTAAACACGACAAAGTGGGCGAAAATTGGAAAATGTTCCCAAGACACCGCATTGCGAGACATTCAAGATTTAATTGAAAAGGGAATTTTGACGAGAACAGAACAAGGAGGTCGAAGTACAAATTACGAGTTGAAAACTAACGATTAGACAAAGCCCCAGCCACTAATCGAGTAAGCTGCCCCATCAGCAATTGCAGATGGGGAAAACCCCTGCCTGCCGTTCGGCAGTTCTCAAATACAGCATGACGTTCAGACAGGGGTTCAATAAGCTGGGGCAATTTTGGTGTAGTGTTCGGGCATAGCTTAGAACCTCTTTTGCATATGTGTTCAGAACTTGTGTTTTTGAACTTTTTATACAGCTTACGACGTAAATGAATATGCCTTTCGGAAGCATTGCTACGAAATGGGAAAAACACTACCTTTGTGTTTAAGTCTGAATAGATTTCAACTGGAAGGTCGGTATCCTGACTACCTGACGAAAATGCATAATATATGTAATGAGCATTTTACGAAATTAATGTTAGAAAAAACGAATGAATTACGTTTATGGTTAATAGAGAAATTGCAATAAATACGGCCAAATTATTTATAAATGATTGCAAATCCAGCGGCCTGACTTTTTATAAGGTGCTTTTGTTTGGCTCAACTGCAAAGAACCAGGCTCACGAATGGTCAGACATTGACTTATTGCTTATTTCAGATCAATTTGGAGACAATATATTTGAAAACCTGAAATTGTATTCCAGCATAAATATTAAGTATCCAATAATTGAAACCCACCCATATCCTACGAAATATTATAAAGAAGGCGATGACTTTATAAACGAGATAAGCAAAGAAAGTATTGATATAGTATAAATCGCCTAAAGTCAATTGCTTAAAATGCTTCATCAGCTATTGCTGATAGGGTGTATCCTCTCAGTAGCGCAAAAGACATTCGCCTGAGTAGTCATGCAATGATAAAGTTATACAAGGGCTATATACAAAGGATTTCAATGAACAATTTTTATAATTTTGTACTCATCAATGAGTTCAGATATGAAACACACAACATCATGCATCCTTGGGGCATTATGGTTCATAACGTCACCAATTGCACAGGCCCAAAGCATTGTGGCCGGCCAGACATCAGGAGCGAATATTATTTATCATAATATTGAAGATGTGGAATCGTCAAGCACTTTCTGGTGGGATGATGACTATGAATCCCTTGACCTGAATGATGATGGTGTGACCGATTTCACCCTGTTGACAGACTGGATCTATTTTTCTCATATAAACTATGAATCTGTTGATGCCGCAGGCAATCCCGCAGGTGGGCTTGAATATTCATCCCTTAGCGATAACACCGGCTGGATAAAAAAACACAATGCTGGTGAAGTGATCAACAATTCTTTAAACTTTCATGCAGAAAAAGGCCTTTTTTTCAGCCAGTCGAGTAGTTCAGGTGCTTCCGGTAACTTCAGCGGCGAAGGGTACCTGGCCTATCGCATCTGCAATACCGACACGCTCTGTGGTTGGCTTCGGATTATGTGCAATGTGTCTTTTGGCGGAGCTTACCTGACCGCATACGAATATGCCTATGTCATCAACCATACTGGCGTGCCGCAGGAAATGGATATCACTTTCGGTAATATCATTAGTAAATCAGGCAATTACCTGCTGATAAACCTGCCGGAATACCAATTTCACCAGGCATGCCATCTGTATGGCTTTGAGGTCACCGGAAGGCAGGTTTTTCAATTTGACCTGACGCCCGGAAGTCATTCAATGAATATCTCCGGATACCCGCGCGGCTTGTATATTCTTCGCATAGTGGATAGCCAGGGGCGAACTCTTTCTGGAAAGACGATCTTCTGAATCCGGCCTCTTGATAATCCTACCCGTATTGGCCGAAGTCTCCTGACAACCTCCCCCGCTGGCAAACATGAAACCCTTACCATCTAAACCTGCGGTGGGTAAGTAGCTGGTTGTGAGATGAGATAAAAACCAAGATAATTATTTTAATTTAAAATTTGCACTTCAGGATTTATTTAAGCATCCAATTGAGTTGTAAGAAAATAAGGCAATTAAAAATCCATTTATTCGCATTAATATTGATAGTTCTAAATAGCTGGTTTATGCCAAATAAAAAATTATGCGATATTAATGCATGACTTAAAAATATTGAGCAGTCGATAATTGAGATAAATGAATTTTTACCAGTTCTGGAAAAGGAAGTAAAAGACTTGTTAAAATAGCACTGAGTACAATCGGGTAAGCCTCCCCACCGGATCTTCCGCCAGGGAACGTTTCTGACAGATGGTCAGGCTAGGGTTTATTCAGCTATGGGATAATTTTGGTACAGTATCCGGCATGGCCTCGTAACCAATTTTTCGTAAACGTTCTAAAGTTATGTTTTTGAGCTTTTTATACAGCTGCAAACTGTTGAGATCAATCACACGGTTTTCTGCTTTTCATTATAAACTTGAAAAACTCTGGAATTAATTGTATTTTTGATAAAATTTATTTGAATGAAACAAAGGATTTATATTGATACTTCAGTAGTTGGTGGATACTTTGATGATGAATTTTCGGTGGATACTATTCCATTTTTTGAAAGCGTAAAAAAAGGAGAAATTGTTATGATTATTTCAGACCTTTTAGAAGCAGAATTACTAAGAGCTCCTGGTTTTGTTAAGGATTTATTGATGTCAATTCCTGAAGAATTTACAGAAAAAGTAAAACTCTCTCCCGAAGCCAGTTTACTTGCTGACAAATACATTGATGCAAAGGTAGTGGGTAAAACAAGTCGTGCAGATTGTCAGCATATTGCGATTGCAACACTTTCAAGGGCTGATGTTTTAGTGAGTTGGAATTTCAAACACATTGTAAACCTTAACAGAATCAGAGGTTATAATGGCATTAATTTCCAACTTGGTTATAGTATGATTGAAATACGAACCCCAAAAGAAATAGTAAAATATGATAACGAAGAATAAAAAAACTAAAAAAAAGTTTGACGCGATTAAGGTAATGCGTGAGATTAGAGACAACATGAGTCTTGAAATAATGAATATGACTTACGAAGAAGAAAGGGCATATTTAGATAGACTACTCGCAAACGGTCAGGTTAAAACAAATTAAACAATGCACCAAATAGCCCAGCCCGCCGCTCAGACTGGGGTTCATTCAGCTATGGGGCAATTTTGATGTAGTGTTCGGGCATTGCTTCATAACCTCTTTTGCATTAGCGTTCTGTAGTATGTGTTGTAACAGAGAAGAGAAGTTTAATTATGCAAAATGTTTTTTCATATTGATGATTGTTGCACAATCCATGTTCAGCATTATGGTTAAATTTGCATAAAAATTACACCTATGCCAGAATTAAGCAGATTTTTAGGAATAATTATATTTATGAACTTCAATGAACATAATCCGCCGCATTTTCATGCAAGATATGGTGATTTTGAGATTGTTGTTGAGATAAATTCCGGGATTGTTGAAGGAAAGTTTCCTAAAAGAGCCCTGAGTATGGTGATGGAGTGGTATGAAATTCACAGGGAAGAACTGTTAAAAGACTGGGAATTAATCAGGACAACAGGCGAATTTAATAAAATACAACCTTTGGAATAATAGCTATGATACTAAATGTTACTTGTGCTGAATATAAAGATGGATACAAGGTATATCTGACTTTTAACAATGGAGAATCTGTTTTAACTGATTTAGAAGAAACAATAATAAAAGACTCCCGCAAAATTTTCTTACCATTAAGGAATAAGGATTATTTCAAAAACTTGAAAATCCGGCTAAATACTATTACGTGGGATAATGAAGCTGATTATGCACCTGAATATTTACTTGAATTAGGAAAGCAGCAAGCATCAAAAAATGTTGAATTTGCCTAATCGGATAAGCAGCCCCACCGGATCATCTCACAGAAAACGTTTCTGACAGATGGTCAGGCTAGGGTTTATTCAGCTTAACGCAGCATAATTCAAATAGAAGTTCACATCCGGAATATGAATGGTGTTTTATTAAACAAATGCCTTCGTGGCTTGTTAATGTGTTCACAATGCAGCCGGAACCGGCTTTTTAAAATAATTCGATTTCTGTAGGCCTCTTATTTATTGCTCATAGCGCTTATATGTCAGAAAAAATCGCAGAAGTTCAACATCTTGCCAAGCATTTTGGAAAGCTCAAAGCCGTGGAGGATGTGAGTTTTGATGTTTACCGTGGTGATGTTTTCGGGTTTCTGGGGCCCAACGGAGCCGGTAAAAGTACCACCATCAGGGCCATGCTTTCATTGATTACCCCTACTTCGGGCGAAATCAGGCTATTTGGAAAAAACATCCGCAAAGAGCGTAGTTACATCCTTTCAAAAATCGGATGCATTGTTGAAAAACCTGATTTTTACCAATACCTCTCAGCCGAGAAAAACCTCGAAATCTTTGCACGCATCTCCGGATCAACTGTTTCAAAATTAAAAATTCAGGAAATGATTGAATTTGTGGGATTGAAAGGTCGTGAAAAAGACAAGGTGGGGAAGTTTTCGCACGGAATGAAGCAACGGCTGGGCATTGCACAAACCATTCTGCACGATCCTGACCTGATTATCCTTGATGAACCCACAACCGGCCTAGATCCACAAGGAATTATAGATATCAGGAACCTGATTCTTCAACTAAAGAATGAGCGCAACAAGACCATCATTTTATCGTCGCATATCCTTTCAGAAATTGAACTCATCGCCAACCGCATGGTCATCATTTCGAAAGGAAAGACCGTGATACAGGGCAATGTGTCAGAATTGCTGAATCAGCAGGAACTCATCGTTTCATTTGAAGTGGATCAGCCTGCCCTCGCGTTCGAACTTGCAGGCGGATTTCTGCCACCTACAGTCAGCATTACTTCTGAACAGAACATGCTGCAGTTGAGCATCGCACATGCCGAAATTGCAGAAATCAACCAACTGTTCAACCAACACGGTATTAAAGTGTATGGCATTGAATCAAAGCGCAAACTGGAAGATTATTTTTTAAAACTGGTGAATAACTGATGTTCTGGAAAAGCACCTATAACGAATTCATAAAAATATTTGCCAAACCCCGCTCCTACATCGGACTGGCAGCTATCACGGCGCTTGTAAGCGTTATCCTGTTTGCCATGTTTGCGAACGGACGCGGTTACATTTCGTTTATCACGGCCTCATTTGAACAGACCCTTGTTTTCAGGGGGAATGTACTCAATGGAAACCTTGTGGCATTCATCATCCTTCAAACCCTGATTGTTCAGGTGCCGTTGCTGGTGGCGCTTGTTACGGGTGATCTGGTTTCGGGCGAAGCTGCCATGGGAAGCCTGCGTATGCTTGCCACCAAGCCCGTATCGCGCACACAGCTTTTGCTTTCGAAGTTTGTGGCAGGCAATTTATATACTCTCCTGATTCTTGTGTGGCTGGGTGTGATGGCACTGGGCCTGGGCCGGCTGATGTTCGGGACCGGTGACCTGATGATACTCAAAAGTGAAGGGCTGGTGATATTGCAAAGCACCGATGTGCTCTGGCGCTTTGCCGGTGGTTTTGTGATTGCTTATCTTGCGCTGGTGACCATTGCCACGCTGTCGGTCACACTATCGTGTTTTACTGACAATTCCATCGGGCCAATTGTAACCACCATGGCCATCATCATCCTGTTTACCATCATCGGAACGCTGGATGTTCCAGTATTTGATTACATTCGTCCATGGCTGTTTACCACGCATATGGCTGCCTGGCGCAGCTTTTTCGAAGACCCAATTCCCACTGGCCGTATTCTTCATTCAGCCGTGGTGTTGGTGGCGCACATTGCTGGTCTGCTGGCCATTGCATTCATCAAATTCACTAAAAAAGACATACTGTCGTGATAAAACTATTTCATAAAGCATATTGGTTTGTTTTCCTGTTCATTTTGTTGACATCGCCTGAGCTTCATGCACAAAAAACGCCCAATCAGCTCCTGGGCAGCGTGTACCGGAAAATGACAGGCATCAGGGACTATACTGTTGAAGCATCCATCAGGGCTGACATCCCGCTGATTAAGATTTTGCCGGTACATGCCGTTATTTATTTTAAACAGCCCGATAAATTCACCATCAAATCAAAAAGTATTGCCATTATGCCGAAGCAGGGTTTCAGTGATATTGCACGTATTATCAGGGATTCAACAACCTATACGGCTGTACTTACAGGTACTGAAATCATTGAAAAGGTAACCGCAAGTATGATCAGTGTAATCCCTGCAGTGGATACGGGCGATCTGGTATTAGCCAAATTCTGGATTGACGGTTCTGCAAATCTGGTGCTCAAATCGCAACTTACCACACGTTCAAGCGGAACCATTCTGATTGAGTATTTTTATGGAAGCGAGGCAGGCAGAGGCTTGCCCGATAAAATGATTTTTACGGTGGATGTAAAGAAATTCAAGATACCCAAAGCCATTGCCACTGACCTGAATACCCCCGGAAATGATCCGAAAACCAAGACAAAATCATCAAAAAAAGGCGTGATTCTGATTAGTCTGAAAAACTATAAAATCAATACAGGGCTGAAAGACGAATTTTTTAACTAAAACCGGTTAGTGCTCGTTTGAAATTTCCTCATAATGCATGATTTTATCAG
>CAZKCK010000104.1:8005-14530 GCA_964550695.1 uncultured Bacteroidales bacterium
ATTTTCTGACATTGTTGAAAAACCAATTATCAGATGCCACAGTTGTATCATAAACTTGATAACATATAAAATTGAGGCAACAATAAGCCCTAAATACACAGGAAGTTGAAGCCAGCGGCTGAAAAAGATAACCCTTTCAATTTGTTTCTCAATCATTTTCATCACTTATTCTGTTTATAATGTGTATGGTAAAATGCGTTTTGCCAGAATTAACAATTTTTTGAATGACTTGTTTCAGCAAATTCATAAAACATGAACAGTTTCTGCAATATACATCCGAAAGATATTTTTTAATCCTCTTTTGCAAGTTTAATAACTTCAGCCCATGAAGGTTCTTTGCCGCTGATGAGTATCGAAACCCTGAAAATTCTGGCGGCGAGGCGCCGTAAGAAGTAAAATGTAATCAGCAACACAATAAACGAACCTGCTAACTGCAACCAATGTACATCGGTGGCCACCCATCGCATTGGCATAGCTGTGGCAGAGGTGAGCGGAAACCACGACAGGAAAACGGAAACCCCGTTATCAGGATCGTTCATTACCAGAAATGAGGCAATTATAAACAGCAATGGCATCATCATCAGTCCGCTTTTGCCGGAATTGTTGGGATCGGTAATTACGGATGCTATGGCAGCCAGGATTGCATTCCAGATCAGAATTCCAATCATGGTAAAACATACAAATACGATAATTGAAGGCAGATGAAGAAACTGAATGACTGTATTAACTGAAGCTCCGGTAAACTGAAAATACAACATTCCGGCAAGTATCCCGATAATTGAATAGGTTAGCATGGACGAAAGGCCGGTTAATGTAATACCGAAGATTTTACCATCCATCCATACCTGAGGCGTGATGGCTGAAATGATCTGCTCGGTAATCTTCAATTGTTTTTCGCCTGTAATGGCTGTAAACTGATATGCAAAACTCAGAAATACCACAAGTATCATCAGGCCGGCAAAGAAGAATGAAAGGATGCGCCTGCCCTGCTGCCCGCTTTTATACAAAAAGTCTTCCTTTAAACTTGCACGCATCAGTACTTTTTGGAGATTCTCCGGCGATAGCGCAATCTGCTGCATGGTTTTCTTCTGATGGTAGGCATCAAGCGTTTCAGCAATTTTCTTAAGCTTTGAGAATTTCTTCCATGAATGAAGTGTAAATCCGTCATCAGTCTGCAAAAGCAACATTCCTTCCTTTGAAGAAGCAATTTGCTGAATATATGCCTGTTGACCGCTTTGTGGTATTTGGTTCAAAGTGAATGCTGCTGAAAGCATTTCTTTTAATTCCGAATCCATAGCAGTGGTCACGGTAAGCGGAATTTTTTCTTTTGATTCCTTAAAGGCAAATCTGCCACCAAAATATGTAATCATGAACAGGATCAGCATGATACCAATTCCCATCAGATCATTCTTTAATTTAAAAAACCTGCGGTATTCCCACATCGTAACTGTAAGTACCTGTTTGTAATAGTTCATGCCTGATGTGTTTTTACGATGTTCAGAAAAATATCATGTAAACTGGAATTATGACTTTTTATATTGTCAATCCACTCAAATACTGACAGTTGGCCGAGAATCTGACGGAGTTCAACATCTTTTTTGAAGACTATTTTAACCTGATGCGATCCATCGGCTGTTACGCTTTCAGCCCCCCCAATCAGTTGCAGTTTTTGTAAGGGTATTTCGCCGGTAAAACTTACATCCAGTATATGCTGTTGTCCGAAGGTTTTAAAAATATCCATGAGTGAACCGTTAAAGACTTCCTTCCCATTGTGAATCAGGAATACTTTACGGGCAATCCGTTCAACCAGCGACATCTGATGGGAACTCAACAGTATGGTTGTGCCCTGTTCATTAAGTTCTTTGATGTAACCGATAAATTTCTCCTGATTCTGTGGATCAAGACCCGAGAAAGGTTCATCGAGGATGGCGAATGCAGGCTTATGAAGAATGGATGCTACAAACTGAATTTTTTGCTGATTTCCTTTTGAAAGGGTCTGAAGCTTTTCTTTTGCCCTGTCAGCCAGTTCTAAGCGTTCGAGCCATTCCATGGCAGCACTCCGGGCTTTTACAGGATCCATTCCTCTGATTGATGCCAGGTACACGAGTGAACGGATAACAGGAAGATCGATATACAAACCGCGCTCTTCGGGCAGATAACCAATGCGTTCAGAAGGTGGCAGCTTGCTTTGTATACCGTTGAAATGCCACGAAATACTGCCACTTTCGGTTTTAATAATATTTAAAAGCATCCGGAGCGTGGTGGTTTTCCCGGCACCGTTAGGTCCGAGAAAAGCAAAAATATCGCCCTGCTCTAATGAAAAAGAGATGTTATGTACGGCCTGAACGTTTTTGTAACTTTTGCTCAGTGATTCAACAACAAGGATATTATTTTGAGCCATAGTATCATGTTAAAAATAAATAATGCACTCACAGGCATATTTTCAGCAAAGTTAAACGTTGGTTTATTTGAGTCCAAATTTATTGACTATTTCCTGTCGTTCATCAAATGCTCCCTGCGGGAAAACCAGTCCGAATTTCTCGTTCAAAAGATTGATTTCATTGTTCTTTGCTTCAGAGCCGTCAGGATAACCATTTTCGGCGGTGAGTTCATGAAAAATGCGTTCAAGGTATTCTTCAAAGGGTTGGTTGAAATACATATCAACAAACAGTAACGACTTTTCAGAGGCATTCCAGAATGTATGCTTGATTAACCGTGGCCTGAGATGCCAGCCACCAGCCTGTACTTCAACAATTTCATCACCAATCAGTATGCTGGCTGTGCCTTCAACCACGTACATCAATTCATCAAGTTCCTTGTGAAAGTGCGGAGGAGGCCCCATCATTTTGGGTGCCACGGCACATTCTACGTTTGAATACAATCCGTTCGTCATGGCAGAGCGGACCCGGGTACGAATGGTCATTCCACCCTGATGATCCAAAGGAGGCAGGGCGGGTATCAATACAGGTTTTAAAGGATTTTCGGCTGGTATATGTGGTGCACCCGAAAAGGCTGTTTGCGACATGGCGCCAAAAGCGGCCAAAAGGCCTGACTTCATGATAAAATCTCTTCTTTCCATTGGTATTTCTTTAGGGTTAATGATTTTATTTACATAGCATTCCGCAATGCGGAATTTTTTTCTGCAAATATAAGACAACGTCTTATTAAAAATCAATCTAAATAACAAATTTTAAGAAAGAAAACAGATTAATTGTTTTTATAATATCAGACAATCAGGTTCAACACCTTTTCCAAAAGGAAGAACTACAACATTTCGCTTTCAAACTTTAAAAAGTTTAATACCTCAAAGCATTCCTCAAAGTCTCAACAATGAATTGATTACAAGCAATTCCATTCAATATACAACCGGAATTACGATTATTGGTTAATCATTATTATTCAATCTGTTAATATATCTTGCTATCAACTCTTTTAATGTTTTACTATTGATAGGCTTAGAAATATAATCATTACATCCCGCCGCAATTGATTTTTCCCTGTCGCCGGATAATCCATAAGCAGTTTGTGCAATGATGATTACCTCATTGTTAAATTCGCGGATTAGCCTCGTGGCTTCATATCCACCCATTTCGGGCATACGGATATCCATCAGTATCAGGTCAATGTCAGGAATTGCACGGCAGACTTCAACAGCTTCAACCCCGGTCTTTACCTTTAATATTTCTTTTCCAAACATTTTGACTGTACTGTCTAACAACATTTCAGAAACTTCATCATCTTCGGCAATCAGAATTTTAAGTTTTGTAAGATGATTGAGGTTTTCTGAAGACGCAAGTTGCTGAGCAACAGAAATTTCTTCAGGTTCAGCATTATAGGGTAAGGTGAAATAAAACGTTGAACCCACATCTTCAAGGCTGTCAACCCAAATTTTGCCGCCCAACATTTCTACGTACGATTTTGTAATTGCCAACCCAAGGCCTGCCCCCTGCCGGGCCATTTTATCAGCGATGTCGGCCTGAATAAAACGTTCAAATATGGCGTCCTGACGGTCTTTTGGAATCCCTATTCCGGTATCTCTGACAAAAAACGTCAATTGTTTTTGATGCAGGGGCAATTGTTGATGACGTAATTGTTGATGCAGAGGCAGGGCATGCCCTGCCTCTACATCAAATGACAGGGCCAGCCCTGCCTCTGCATCATAAATATCAACAACATATCCAAATTCAATGGAACCTTCGTTGGTGTATTTAATGGCATTTTTTACCAGATTTGTCAGAATGGCATACAGTTTTTCGCGATCGGTTTTGATTATTGCTTCTCTGGCAGGCAGGGTATTCCTGAAGGCGAATTTTATCCCTTTGGCATCTACTTCAGGCTTGAAGAAGGTGTAAATATATTCGATCTGCTCATTGATGTTTGATTCCTTAATTTCCAGTTTCATCAGACCAGCTTCAATTTTCGAAATATCAACAATATCATTGATGATATTGAGCATGCGGTTCCCACTTTTCTCGATGATTTTAATATAGTTTTGTTGTTCTTCACCTGTGAGACCTGGTTCTTTCAATAATTCCGAAAAACCAAGAATTCCGTTCATTGGCGTACGGATTTCGTGACTCATATTGGCCAGAAAGGCGGATTTAAGGCGGTCGGCTTCTTCGGCCTGGGCTTTTGCTATTTGTAATTCCTGCTCAACCATTTTAATTTTTGTAATGTCGGTAGCATGGGTCAGATTTAAAATTACTTTGCCTGTCTCATCTTTAATAGGATTTGATGAGGCCAGAAAATATAAAGTTTTATCCGGTAAAGGAACTTCAACTTCAATAGTTTCGCTTTTGCCTGTCAGAAATACACGCTTTACTGTTTCGTAGCGGTAATCGGCATGCTGTTTATCATAAATATCCCAAAAAGATTTACCTACAAAATCATCAGGGGATTTTCCAAAAGTTGACGCAAACAGATTATTCGTAAATTTATATTCCCCCTTTTCATCCACACAAAAAATGGCATCACTCGTATTTTCAATTAGTGAACGATACTTCAATTCGCTTTCTTTCAATTTTTCTTCTGCCAGCTTGCGCTCAGTGATGTCGATACCGATGCCGACAAGAAATGGATGGCCGTCAATCAACATTCGACTGCCAGTCATCACCAGCCATCTGGATGCCGGCCCACCACGAAGCAGAACTCTGCTTTCTACCATCTCAACCACACCGTTTGCTAAAACGTTTGCTATTTTCGATTGGATCAACTCGCGGTCGTTAGGATGAATGGTGTCTAATGCGTTGGTTCTACCGACGAGCTCGTCTGGTTTGCCAACTATTTCATCGCGCTGATAGGCATTCCATCGCACATATTGTCCGGTTTCATCGAGCAAATAAAAAGTACCGGGGATACTTTCGATAATGGCATTGCTAAGGGCTTGCTCTTTTTTCGAAACTTCTTCCGCCTTTTTGCGCTCGGTAATATCATGTATGATTGAAAAAAGTATCTGATGATCCTGAAAAACAATTGGCGATGAATGAACTTCAACCGTGCGCACTTCACCGCTGGCCAATCTGTGTGGGAATATAAAATAACTCCTTTCTTCGTGAACTGCATGTTCCCGTTCCATTTTCACCAGTTCAGGCGGCAGCGTGTTAATTTGGTCGATGCGCATTGATAGCAATTCAGGTTTGCTGTACCCATAAAATCTGACTGAAGCATCGTTGGCATTTATGATCATACCCGATTCCGGATCTACGAGCAACATGATGGAACTGTGCCGCTCAAACATGTTTTTGAAACGTTCCTCACTTTCCTTCAGTGCTTTTTCAGATTGCTTTCGCTTGGTAATATCCTGAACAGATGAAATAAAAAATACAGGATTTCCATCCCTGTTTTTTTGCAATGTCGTTACTACTTCTGCATAAACAACTGATCCATTTTTATGGATGTATTTTTTTTCAAATTGAACTACCGAATCTGTACCTTTTAATAATGCTTCAATAACTTCCCTTGATTTTTGAATATCATCAGGATGAGTAATGTTGATAAAGTTTTGGTTCTGAAATGCTTCGAACGGATAACCCAGCATATCACTAAATGACTTATTCGTTTTTAGCGAGCCATCAATACCAGTGATTGATTTACCAATCGGAGAATTTTCAAAAATACTGCGGAAGAATGCCTCGCTTTCTTCGGCTTTTAATTTGGCCATTTTTAATCTATCCTCGGCTTGTATGCGTTCCAATTCACCGGCTGCACGAATTGCTACAAGCTTCAGAACATTTTCGGCAAAAGCAGTATTTTTTATGGATTTTTGACCGATAATGGCAATCAGTCCGATGGGCTTCCCATCGAAACTCCAAAGCGTTGTTCCAATGTAGCTGTGTGCCTTCAACTCCTGAAGTGCCTGATCGTATGGGAATAACTGGCACACATTTTCAGGGAAGCAACAAATGGTTTTTCCCACCACATCGCCGCAAGGGGTTTGTTTGAGCGTGTAGCTGACGTTTGGCTCAAATTTGCCTTCGTTATAAATGGCAACTGTTTGGGCGGTAAGTCCGTCGCCTTCGAGTTTGT
>CAZKCK010000105.1:0-2307 GCA_964550695.1 uncultured Bacteroidales bacterium
GCTTCCCTTCCCTTCTTCACTTTCAGCCCATATTTTTCCGCCATGTTTTTCAACAAATTCCTTGCAGAGTATCAATCCCAGTCCTGTACTTGGTTCTCCTTCGGTGCCGGTTCGGTTGGTTTGTTCATCAATCCTGAAAAGATTGTGCAGCATTCCGGTACTCATGCCAATACCTGAATCACTAATAAGTACTTCAACGGCATTGTGGGCAGATGGTCTGGCCAATATATCAACTTTGCCTCCTTTTGGAGTAAATTTAACTGCATTTGAAACAAGGTTACGGATAACCGTCTGAAGCATATTAATATCGGCAAATACCTGCAAATCATCCGGAACATTTACAGTTATTTCTATTCCCTTATCAAGGGCGGGTTCTGAAACTATTGAAATGCTCAAATTAACGGATTGCCACAATTGAACCTTTTCGGGGTTAAAAGGGATTAAACCCTGCTTCATGCGCGACCAGAGCAGCAAATTTTCGAGCAGGCTGAAGAGATTGGTAGCCGAATTCCGCATGCTGTCAGCAATTTTCTGTAATTGCGACATGGTAAGGTTTGGAAGTTCTTCGGCCATGATTTGAGTCAGGCCCAGGAAGCTGTTAAAAGGGCTGCGGAGGTCGTGGGCAATAATGGAGAAAAACTTGTCTTTTTCGACATTGAGTTTACGGAGTTCTTCGTTTTTATTTTTTATCACCACCTCATTCTGTTTCCGCTCAGTAATATCGCGTACAATATTCATGATGGCCGACTGATTGTTGTAAGTAATAATAGTGGCATTGATTTCAACATTAATTTCATGCCCGTCATTATGAAGCAATGTTGTCTCAAAATTTGAATACCCCTTTGAAATCAGGTCAAACTTCCGTTTTTCAATTTTTTCAGTTGTGATATCTATTTCCAGATCTTCAGGTTTCATGAGCAGCATCGCTTCTTTTGTATATCCCACCATTTTTGCTGCATTTTTGTTCAGATCAATAATTTTTGAAGGTCCACCCCCGGGTATGAGATGAAAAATGGTAATGCCATCGGTATTTGCTTCAAAAATATTTCTGAATTTTTCTTCACTGGCCTTGAGTTCTTCAGTGGCCTGCCTTCGCCGGGTAATGTCTCTGAAAAATGACTGATAATTGCCATCAGGCATCTTCTTTGAATTCATTTCAACAAAAACAGAACGGCCGTCTTTTCTGGTGATTTCTCTTTCGGATTTAATTACCTGGCCTTTTACAAGTAGGTCATACCGAAGTGGTTTTTGTGTAAGATAATCCGCAGAAAAAAGGTCGGCCATATTCATTTTCAGGAGCTCATCGCGGCTATAACCTGTTAATTCAATGGCAGAGTTATTGACATCAATTAAATTGCCTTTGGAATCTCCATGAAAAAAAGCATCCGCGGCAAGGTCAATAATCATCCGGTATTTCTCTTCGCTTTGGTTAAGAATCTCCTCTGAGCGCTTCCGGTCAGTGATGTCAAGAAAAATCCCCAGATACTCTTTCACCGAGTCATTTTCAAGCAGAACAGCCCTGTCATGGAACCAATGGTATTCACCGTCCTTACATTTCCAACGGTATTCCAAAACAGATTCTTTGTTCAAAGGCAATTTTTCAAATGCTTCAAGCACAGTAAACTTATCATCGGGATGCAGGCGGCTGCGCCAGAAATCATCACTTGAAAGATACTCTTCATTCTCAAAGCCGGTAATTCGTTTAACATCTCCGCTAATCCAATTTGTGTCACTCTCCGGATTTACCGGCGCCGAGTATATGGTTAGTGGTAAAGATTCGAGAATAAATCTTTGTTGCGCTTCGCTCTGTTTCAAAGCATCTTCAGCCCGCTTAAGCCCTACGGCCTGTGCTACCTGACCGGCTATCGAAAAGAGGAAGTCAGTATCACGTTTTGAATAGCGATCGTGTTGCTCGTAATCCTGCAATACCATCACGCCAATGGTTTCGTCGGATGTTTTTAACGGTACGCCCAGCCATGAAGGCGAGTTGGTACCAACAAGCTTCATTTCGCCAATTTCCACCAACTCATCAAAGCGCTCCTGCGAAAGCAACAACGGTTGGCCGGAGCGGAAAACATAAGAACTGATACTATTTTCAAGCTCCGAAGGCGGTGAAGGCGGGTCGAATTTGTCAACCGAATATACTTCTTCAAACAAGCATGATTGAGCATTGTAAAGCACCACAAAAAAGTTTTCGGCATATAATACTTTAGCAATCGAATGATGAACAAGCTTCAGAAAATCATTTAAATCGCGGGTTACTGTAAGCCCCTGCATAATTTCAAACAACACTTCACGCTCCAGTTC
>CAZKCK010000105.1:2407-14469 GCA_964550695.1 uncultured Bacteroidales bacterium
CCTTCAACATAAATGGCAATTGCATCCGGAGAATTTTCAACCAGTTCACGGTATTTATTCTCGCTTTCTTTCAATTCATCCTCAGCATGTTTGCGCCGTAATGATAACGCAGCCTGAAAGGCAAAACTCTCCAGGATTCCGTCGGGAGGATCGGGCACATCTTTAGCCAGCGCAAGCATTGAAGTACCATAAAGTTTGCCTTCAATCATATATGACACCCCAATAAAACGGTCAGCACCGAGCACAGCCTGAACCAAAGCCCCTGTGGTACCCGAAATAGTACCCAAAGTAGCCTCGGACAGCGTTTTATATTTCCCAATGATTTTATCAGTAATCTTAGTATACATTTCATCACTCACCGCTGTTTGCATTTTTTGCAATTGCTTTCCAAGCAGGTTTGCAATTGTGCCGATGAGACCGGGCTCAAGTTCGGTATGTCTTAGCGATAGCGCATGATCGTCAGGATTGTATGCCGAAAAAGTGACCCCGATGGCATTGGTTAATTCTTTGATCTGTCGGGTAATAAATACTTCCTGATTGTCTTCCGGAGCAACCACTGATAATCCGATCGAAAACCGGTTCAGTTTTGACATTGCATCAGCACAATTTTCCGAAGGTGACAAAGTAAAATGTTTTGCTACGATTCCTTTGTCTTTCATACCTGACAACTCTAATTCAAAAATTCTTTTCTCCAATTCTTCGTATGTAGGTTTTTTCATAGCTCATACTTTGGGGTTGACATTAAAACACGTTAAAGTCACACAACTCAATACCAATTTCTGTAATAAACTATCAGAAGCAACATGTGGGTTATTAAACTTTTAAAGAGGGCAAATATAAACATTGTTTACGGCAGAAAGGCAAATAATCAATATTAATTCTTCATGATGCTTTTGCCTGAAAATGAACATTCATGCATTAAAAGTTGTATACATATGGTATGAAAACACAAGCTATAACCCTGCTCATCCTGCTTACAACCCTGAGCGCATGTACACAAAACAAACAGATTAAACAGAATACAATGAAATTCAACCAGCTTACAAAAGAAGAAGAATACGTGATTATACAAAAAGGGACTGAACGGCCCTTCACCGGAAAATATTATGACTTTCATGAAGACGGTACCTATACATGCAGGCAGTGCAATGCACCCTTGTACCGCTCAACTGATAAGTTTGATGCCCACTGTGGCTGGCCCAGCTTTGATGATGAGATAAAAGGTGCCGTAAAAAGAGTTCCTGATGCTGATGGTTCACGTACAGAAATTGTATGTGCCAGTTGTGGTGCCCACTTAGGTCATGTGTTTAATGGCGAAGGATTTACACCCAAAAACACACGCCATTGTGTAAATTCGGTCTCACTCGGCTTTGTTCCAGAAACCAAAGCCGCACTCACTGATACAGCTATTTATGCTTCAGGATGTTTTTGGGGAAGTGAATTTTACCTTCAAAAATCCAAGGGGGTGATCTCGACTGAGGTGGGTTATACAGGCGGGCATGTGGAGCATCCGACGTATAAACAGGTTTGTACCGGCAATACCGGGCATGCCGAAGCAGTAAGGGTTGTATACAATCCTGCAATCATAAGTTATGAAGATCTTACCAAACTATTCTTCGAAACGCATGATCCGGAACAGGTAAACAGGCAGGGACCCGATATCGGACAACAATACAGGACTGCTATATTTTACATGAATGAAGCACAAGAGGCCATAGCGCAAAAACTTATTGCTGTGTTAAATGGCAAAGGCCTCAGAATTGCAACCGAAGTAACCAAAGCCGGCGTATTCTGGCCTGCCGAAGATTATCATCAGGATTACTATACAAAAAGCGGAGGTTCGCCCTATTGCCATATTTATCACAAATTATTCTGAGGAAGGTAAATACACATTTAATCCTACATTCCGCTGCGGGCATAGGGCGTAACATCCTGACCGGCAAATTCTTTGTTTAAGTATTTAAAATATCCTGCCATAGCGATCATGGCCGCGTTATCGGTTGTAAAGCTGAAATCCGGAATAAATGCTTTCCAGTGATACTTTGCTGCAGCTTGCAAAACTGCTTCACGAAGCGCCGAATTGGCCGAAACTCCTCCTGCAATGGCGATCTGGCGTATACCGGTTTGTTTTGAAGCTTTTACAAGTTTATCCATTAAGGTAGTAACGATGGCGTATTGCATTGAGGCACAGAGGTCGTCGCGGTTTTGAATGATAAATTCAGGATTTTCCTTTAATCTGTCGCGGAGGAAATACAGAAACGAGGTTTTAAGTCCGCTAAAGCTATAATCGAGGCCGCTGATATTGGGTTTTGCAAACGTAAAGGCTTTTGGGTTCCCTGTTTTCCCGTATTTGTCAATCAGAGGCCCTCCGGGATAAGGCAAGCCCATAATTTTGGCGGCTTTATCAAACGCTTCTCCGGCAGCGTCGTCAATGGTCTGGCCAATAATCTCCATATCAGCATGGCCCTTCACCAATACAATCTGCGTATGCCCGCCCGAAACTGTGAGGCAAAGAAAAGGGAATCGGGGCACCTCTGATCTATTTCCGGGTTTCAGAATAAAATGTGCCAGTATGTGTGCTTTCAGATGATCAACCTCAACAAGTGGTATCTTGAGTGCAAGAGCAAACGCTTTTGCAAAGGAAATACCAACCAGCAAAGAACCCAGCAAACCGGGACCACGTGTAAAGGCAATGGCTTTGAGTTGATCTTTGCTGATACCGGCCACCTTCAGGGCCTCTTCAACCACAGGAATAATATTTTGCTGATGTGCACGCGAGGCAAGTTCCGGAACAACGCCTCCGAAATTTAAATGAACTTTCTGTCCGGCAATTACATTCGAAAGCATTGTATCAGCATTCAGCACTGCAGCAGAAGTATCATCACACGATGACTCTATGCCAAGAATATAGTTTTCCATTTATAACTTTAAGGGCGGCAAAATTAATTCAATTTTGAATAACAGTTGAGAATGCCGATTTTTGCACGATGTTTGTATGGCTCTCCCGTGAAATTTTACAAAACTTTAAGAATCTACTGCAAATCTGCATTCTTTACCGGAACCATTTTTTACTAATTTCGTAAATCTCCCAAACGAAGCCTGTTTTGATTAAAAAGAAGACACATATTAAAAAGTTTACGCGCGAAAAGCTAACCGAAGGCTGGTCGAAGCAGGAGATTTTTAACCACCTGAAACAGGATTTAAATACTGAGCTTCAGTATGATTATAAAATAATAAAAAATCTTGCAACCACCATCAAAAATATCCCGCGTATAGAGACACGCCGTAAACTCAGGCTTCTTAAAACCGTACTTATATTATCGATACTTGCCGGTGGCATTCTTCAGGTATATCTGAAATCAAATGTAGCTACATTTTTCGGCATTTTTGATTTGAAACTATGGCTGTTTTTAACGATTGTATTGGCAGCCAATATTTTTACAATCCTGAATCTCATCTTAATCGGACCAATAATACAATATAAAGTTCAGGCCTATATCTGGCTGATTATCCTGAATATGTTTACGATTGCCACTGATATTCCAGGATTTCAGTATATGTTTTTAACTTATGGGTGGTTCTTTATAGCCGGTGTTGCTTGCAGGATTTTCATTGGTATACTGGCATTTTTAATCTACCGCAAAATCCCTGACCGTTTCAGTTTAACTCCTGAAACCGAAAAGGAAAATACAAAGAAACTCTGGACAGTTTTATTTGGAAACTAATTAAAACACAGGATTATCAGCAGATTAACAAAAATAGTATTCTATTCGCTTGTAACGTTAGCCTTCGTTATATCTATGGGTTTTACAGTTTTGCAAAACGCACGGCTACAGACTTATCTTGCCCGGAAATTTGCTGAAAAACTCTCCAGAGACCTCAAAACCCATGTAAGTATAGGCAAACTGCGTATAACACCCATACTGGGCATCGTGATCGAAGACCTTCTGATACAGGATAAAACCGGTGATCCCTTTGTCAGCGTCAGCCATTTAAATTTAAGGTTGGGTGGCCTCAAACCTGCCCGGCAAATTATTTACCTGAGCAATCTCACACTTGATTCGGCGGATATCAGAATCGTGAAGCATAAGGGCGACAGCCTGCTGAATTACCATATCATCACTGATTATTTTGCCGGAACACCCGACCCCGCCGATACCCTTGCTGCAAAACCCTGGCACATTTACTGCACAAACCTGATCATGACCGGCGGACATGTAATATACCGTGACGAAAACGAGCCACCCGACAATGACGGCATGGATTACTCCTTTATTGAAGCAGATAACGTTAACACCCGGATACAAAACATTGAATTTGAAGGAGACACCATTGATTTTAAAATCAAAAAAATGGCAGCCACTGAAAAGGGTGGAATGCAGATCAACAATTTCAGCGGTGCATTCAGATTGAGTCCAAAGTACCTGAAAGCTACCTCCGTAAAGGCTGTTTCGCCACTTGCTGACATCGACATGGACTTTACATTTAATACCCATGATTATCCTGATTGGGAAGAGTTCATCGACAGCGTTTATATCAGGGCAGAAGTCAGGCACGCACGCATCAATCTCACACAATTCCTGCCTTTTACTTCGTCAGTAAGCGGTATGGATAACTGGATTGAATTTGAAGGAAAAGCCAAAGGAACCGTATCTGACATCAGCGGTCATGCAATAAAACTGTGGTTCGGTAAAAAATCATTGTTTGAAGGTGATGTAAAACTTACCGGCCTCCCTGACATTGAAGAAACTTATATGAATATTAAGGTCAACAATTTTACCACCACCATAGCCGATGTTGAGAGCGTGGCCATTGGCGTAAATGAATCTGTTTCTAATTACCTTGTTTTGCCACGAACACTCGAGCGGCTTGAATTCTTAAGAATCAAAGGTGATTTTACAGGATTTTACAATGATTTTGTGGCGAATGCCAGTTTTATCACCGGTATTGGCGATATAGTTACCGATCTTTCACTTAAACAGGTACCAGGTAACGACTATGCTTATTCGGGGCATATAGCCACTTCCGGGTTTTACCTCGGAAAATTATTTGAATTGCCTGATGTTATTGGGAAAATCAGCCTCGATGTAAGTGCAAAAGGACAGGGATTTGACCTGAATTCAGCGGTTTCACAAATTAACGGAACCATCAGTGAGATTACGCTGAATGGCTATAATTACCATCAAACTAAACTGAACATTGAACTTGGCGAAAAGCTGATTAATGGCAACCTTACAGTGAACGATACAAATCTGTACATCGGGATTGATGGCACCATTGATCTGAATGACAGTATCCCCGATTATAATTTTGTATCAGAAATAAAACACGCCAACCTTCAGAAACTTAATTTACTGAACAGAAACGACAGCAACCTGAGCTTGTCAGCAGGTATCAGAGCTAATTTTCAGGCATCAGGTATCGACAATATGATAGGCATGATAAATATTTCAAACCTGGCCTATACTGAAAATCTGAAAACCTATAAAATCAATAAAATCATTCTGTCAACAACTGCTTTAAAAGATGGAAACAAATCAGTGAACCTGATATCTGATTTTGTTGATGTTGATATACGCGGACTGGTGTACTTCGACAGGATTTCAGAATCGATTGAGCTTTTTATCAGAAATTACCTGTATTCATTCAAACTTAAAAACGATCTTGTTACCGAGGACCTCAGTGGACAGAACTTTTCGTACAACATTTACATAAAAAACATTGACGCGTTAAGCAAGCTGTTCTTCCCCTGGATCAGACCTTCACACAATTCACGTTTTCAGGGATTTCTGGATTCAAAAAACCGGCAATTCAGAATAGAGGGAGATTGCGATACGCTTTTTGTTGAAAACACAAAGTTGGTAAAATGGAGGTTGAACGGACAGACGCTGAACAATCTCATTTCACTTCATACCGGCTGTGAAAGACTTATTTTAAACGAGTCTTCCCCTGGCGATACGGCAGCATTTGGTGTGGATAGTCTATTCTTTGTCAGTAATATCCTTAACGATAGTATCTTTTTTAAGACCGGATGGAATGAGCAGGGCGCATCAATCAGAAATATGGCAGATATCAATGGATTTATAAGTTTTACCGATACATCCGCCACTGAAATAAAAGTCGCATCGGGCTATATCACTGTAAATGACAGCACCTGGGATTTTACCAGCAATAACAGCATAAAGATTGACAAGGTGGGATATCACTTTTTCAATACCGGTCTTGCCAGTAAAAACCAAAAAATTGTCCTGAACGGTGATATTTCAGCAGATTCGACAAATACGCTGGCAATCTCTTTCGAAAACTTCAAACTCCAAAACCTCAACTACTTACTGGCAAATACCGGAATGTCAGTTTCAGGCCTGATAAACGGTGACGTCAGAATTTCGAACATCTTTGCCCAAACCATTGCCAATTCGGGGCTCACCATAAAAGATGCCATTTTTAATGATCAGAAATTCGGGGATATCAGTGTTAAATCAGACTGGGATCCAAAGAACAAGGCCGTGTATATTGATGCATTGGCAAAACTTAAAGGCAAAAAATCAGAATATAACCCGTTTGCCATTACAGGATATTATTATCCGAATAACAAAAAAAACAACTTCGATTTGTCAATCAACCTGCAAAACATTGGTATTTCATCATTCAGTGCATTTACCCAGGATATCATTTCAGACCTGTCGGGATATATAAGTGGCGATTTTAAACTTACGGGAACCAATAAAAAACCCAACCTTGACGGAACATTAAAGTGCATACGTACTGAATTCAGGGTTGATTATCTGAATACTATTTACTCCTTTACTGATGATATCAAAATCAACAACAATCAGTTTTTAATTGAAAACCTCGAAATTAATGATTCACTTGGTAACAAAGCTTACTGCAACGGCAAAATTACCCACAACTACCTGAAGAGTTTTGCGATGGATGTTCATTTAAAGACTGATAACTTTAACCTGTTGAATACCAATGCAAGTCAAAATTCTTACTTTTATGGCAACGCCCTGGGATCTGGTATTGTACATGCTCACGGTCCGCTCGAAAATATTGTTCTGGATGCCCAGATTACCGCCCGCTATGGCACAGAACTGTTTGTTCCGCTCAACACTACCATCGACATTCAGGAAAACACATTCGTAACCTTCATTAAATCAAGCGCCGATGGAACAAGCAGTCAGAAGACCCTAACCAATCTTGATATGCAGGGATTCAGTCTGAATTTTGACCTTGCTTTTAATCCCGATGCCAGACTAAACATTGAGCTACCTTCGCAATCAGGCACTATTGTAAGTAAAGGTGAAGGAAACATTAAAATCGGCATCAATTCCAAAGGCGATTTTGGCATTACCGGAGGGTATTCAATCAACAACGGTACTTTTATTTTCAGGATAAAAAATGTACTCAACAGGGTACTCGAAATCCAGAAAGGCTCCACCATACGCTTTGATGGCAACCCGTATGATGCAGAAATTAACATGAGCGCATTTTATATTTCAAAGACCACACTTAAAGGGCTGGACCTGAACCTTGATTCCACTCAGGCCAATTCACGTATCCCGGTAAAAAGCATCATCAGGCTTAAAAACAAACTTATTAATCCTGATATCAAATTCAGCATCCTCTTCCCCAAAATTGGTGAGGATGTGAAACAAATTATTTATACAAAACTCGATACTACCAATGATATGATTATGACCCAGCAATTTATATCATTACTGGCCATTGGAAGTTTCAGTTTTACATCCAATTACGCTTCACTCAGCAGCAGCATCGGCTCATCCTCATTTCAGTTAATTTCAAATCAGATCAATAACCTGCTATCGCAAATCAGTAAGGATTTTGACATAGGCATCAATTACCGGCCCGGCGATGCCATCAGTACACAGGAACTCGAAGTAGCTTTAAAGACCCAGCTTTTCGACGACCGGGTAACCATAGATGGAAATCTTGGGGTAAGCAGCTACGAAGCTGGCAATAAAACCTCAAATATTGTGGGCGATGTTCTTGTTGAAGTGAATATTTCAGATGACGGGCGTTTTAAAATAAAAGCCTTTAACCGATCAAATAACATTGATCTTCAGAAAGTTGCAGCACCATACACGCAAGGTATTGGTGTCTTTTTCCGAAAAGAATTCAACAATTGGGGTGATTTGTTCCGCAAGAAAAAGAAGAGTCCGCCTCCTGATTATGAAGTAAAACTATAATCAGTTCAAAATTTTAAAAACCAACTCTTTAAGCAATTCCGGGCCTTCAATCGATGTATTATCAACACCTTTTGATCGCAGATCATATTTACGTAAATCAGAGAATATTGCCGCAATTTTACCCGGTGGATACCTTCGGGCGGCTCCTTCATATTCATTTATAAAGAAAGTGCTTATTCCCAGCGCTGCCGCTGCACTGTTGCGACTTTTATCAGGCAGGAAATGATACATCAGAATTTTTGAAAAATAATTATTGATAGCGCTTATGGAAACGACGATGGGATGATCGGAAGGGTTTGAAGCATAATAGTTTACAATTTGGTTGGCTTTAAATACATTTTTACTTCCCAGGGCTTTGGTAAGTTCAAACACATTAAAATCCTTGCTGATGCCAATATTATCTTCAATATGCCGGTTGGTAATCCGGGTTTTGGGGGGCAGTATAATCAGCAGTTTTGACAACTCGTTTACGATCTTTGATAGTTCTGTTCCAAGGTTATCACAAAGCATCTGGCAAGCATCATCCTCAATGCTATATGATCTGGCCACAACATATTTACGTATCCAATCGCCCACCTGGTTATCGTATAAAGGTTTTGCCTCAAAAAAAACACCTTTGTCTTTCAGCGCTTTGCTTATTTTGGTGCCGCCGTCGGGTTTCTTGTATTTATAGCAAATAACAAGCAATGTGGTCTTGGCGGGTTTTTCAAAATAAGGAATCAACAAATCAATTTTTTTAACATCCTGTGCCTCTTTAACAATAACAACCTGATAATTTGACATCATCGGATGGCGTTTAACATTGTCGAGAATATCATATACGGTAATATCGCGCCCGTAAAGCACAGTCTGATTAAACTCCTTGTCAGACTCAGATAACACTGTATCTTCAATCTGTGTTGCTATGGCATCAATAAAATAGGGTTCATCGCCCTGTAAAAAATAAACCGGATGATAAATTTTATTCTTTAATTCATTGGTAATCTGCTCGAAGGTCATACTTTTAAATGCTTAGGCTATTCAGAATCAAAAATCAGATGCTTAACGGTTAATCCATTATTTATCAATTGTTTCAGCGAATCAATTCCTATTTTCAGATGTTCTTCAACATACTGCCGGCTCACCAGAATATCTTTTTCTTCAGTTTTAACACCGTCAGGAATCATGGGTTGGTCAGAAACCAGCAGCAGGGCACCGGTAGGAATATGGTTCGAAAACCCCACAATAAAAAGAGTGGCTGTCTCCATGTCGATGGCCATACTACGCGTACGCCGCAAATAATCCTTAAACACAGTATCATATTCCCATACCCGCCTATTGGTTGTAAAAACAGTACCAGTCCAGTAATCGCGCCCGTATTCACGAATGGTTGTTGAGATGGCCTTTTGAAGGTTAAAAGCCGGGAGAGCAGGTACAATCTCCGGAAAATAATCGTTGGATGTTCCTTCGCCTCTGATGGCGGCAATCGGAAGGATGAGATCACCCAGTTTATTTTTCCTTTTCAGTCCCCCGCATTTCCCCAGGAACAATACCGCAGCCGGTGAAATGGCACTCAGCAGATCCATGACCGTGGCCGCATTGGCACTTCCCATCCCGAAATTAATAATTGTTATATCGCCGGCCGTAACCGAAGGCATCGGACGTGTTTTACCCCTTACCGGAACACTGTACCATTCGCTGAATTGTTCAAGATATTGATGAAAATTGGTCAATAAGATATATTTCCCGAATTCCTCCAACTGAAGCCCTGTGTAGCGTGGCAACCAGTTATTTACTATTTCCTGTTTGGTCTTCATTCCGTTAAAAGCAAAAATTGTATTTCTTTATGAGAACAGAGCAAAATTAGGTCATTTTTTGAAAACAGGACAGGTTCATGTAATTTTGCCACAGAATGAAATCAGAATACCAACCCAAAATAAGGATTAACGAAGGGAAACACGAAGTTTTCGATCTTCAGCGGGGCCGCTATGTGGCGTTCACACCCGAGGAAAGCGTTCGTCAGAAATTTGTTTATCAGCTAATTCATGAATACTTTTACCCTGCCGGTCGCATTGGAATCGAAAGTTCAATCAAAGTCAACAGACTGGTAAAAAGGACGGATATTGTTGTTTTCGACCTTACAGGTAAACCCTGGATGATTGTTGAATGCAAAGCACCCCGCGTAAAAATCACACAAGAAGTGTTTGATCAGGTTGCCAGATATAACTATGTATTAAGAGCAGATTATCTGATTCTTACAAATGGGTCAACCTTAATCATCAGTAAAATTGATTATGAGAATAATCACTGCAATTTTGAGACTAAAATGCCTGTTTATCCTGTAAATGAATAATTAACAAATAATATTGTAATGCTAAAATCAAAAATCACTATTCTCGTCCTGCTTTTTTCATGTTTGACAATACAAGCTCAGGAAACCATCAAAACTTTTGAAATCAGATTTCATGGGTTTGTTAGGGCAGATGCAGCCATCGACTCACGTGTAAATACAGAAAGCCGGGAAGGGTTTTTTATTTTTTATCCTGCCCCGAAACTGATTGATAAAAATGGCAGGGATTTGAATGCTCGCGCCAATTTCAACCAATATGCGATGATTTCACGACTCAAGGGCGAATTAAACGGACCTGAGTTGCTGAAAGCCAAAACCTATGCGCTGATAGAAGGTGATTTCACAGGTCCTTCGAATATGGAAAACGATGCTTTCAGACTCAGGCATGCATATATCCGTTTTGACTGGACCAAAAGCAGGCTCCTTACGGGCCAGTACTGGACACCCATGGATGCTCCGGAAGCCTTGCCACGTATGCTTGCCCTGAATACCGGTGCCCCTTTTCATTCATTTGCCCGCAGTCCTCAGGTCAGATTTGAACAATATGCCGGAAATTTCAGTTTTGTTGGAGTGGCGTATTCGCAACGCGACTATCCAAGCCCGGGACCTGATCCTACCCTTAAAACACCGGCAATTCTGTCACCTGATTTTGTACGCTATGCTATTATCCCCAACCTCCATGTTCAAATCCATTATAAATGGAACAATAATCTGCTGATTGCAGGAGCCAATTATAAAAAACTGGCTCCCCGGCTTAAAACCGATAGTTTATTATTCACCAACGAAACTATACAATCCGCAGCCGTGATGGTACTGGCTAAAATAGAAACCAAAATTGTGAGCATCAGAACTCAGGCCGTTTACGGTCAGAATCTTTCCGATCATCTCCTGCTGGGCGGTTATGCGGTTGAATCGGAAGACACCCTTACCAACATCAGAAAATACATCAACCTCAATACGCTCGCACTCTGGACTGATATCATGACGAATACCAAAACATGGCAGGCCGGACTTTTTGCAGGCTACACACAAAATTTGGGCACCAACCGGGTGGCTTCGAACAGATTTTATGGCAGGGGAGATGCCATTGACTATGTTTACCGGCTTTCGCCGCGCTTGCAATACAATGCAATGCCGCTGCAATTTTTGGCTGAAATTGAGTATACAACTGTGGCTTATGGCCAGCACGACCAGAATTATAAAATAATCACTTCTGAACCTGTTAGCAATTTCAGATTTCAGTTAGCGGCTGTGTACAATTTTTAGTTCAAATGAGCATTAAAAATTTCAGAAGATTGATAAAATTGTTTTAAATACCACTATTTATTTTAATTTTGCACACATTAAAATCCGCTGATCTATGAAAAACATCATCAAAATTGCTTTCGCGTTAATTATTATTGCTTTAGCTTATTTTATTTACCAAAGCATTATGGAACCTGTTCGCTTTAACAAATCAAAAGATGACAGGTATTCCGTTATAATACAACAACTTAAAGATATTCGTGATATTCAAAAGTTTT
>CAZKCK010000106.1:0-1952 GCA_964550695.1 uncultured Bacteroidales bacterium
CCTTTTTATACTTGAAAGTGCGTTTGGAGATTTAAAGAGATTCAAAGATTCAAAGGATTCAAATTTATTTTCCCCAGATGAGCAGTGCATCGGGGTGTGTTTCGTTCATACCGGCTCCGGAAGAAGTTGGTAATAAACTATATGTGATGTTCCGTTTGATAAGTGATTTTGTTTTGAGTATGAGATGATCCAGGTATTCATGATCAATTTTGTCGGCGATGATCAACAGCCTGATTTCAGTACTGTCAATGCCAAATGCAAGATCACCGGTTACATATACCTGACTGACTTCTCCGAGGTTGTTCAGGATTTTATCGATGAGCTGGTCAAATCCTACGTATTTCCTGATAATTGAGTTGATATCCGGGAAGAGCGGGTGACTCGTATTGGCTCTGTAAACTTTGCGGTTCCCTTCAAGACCGGAAGTGAGCAGACCGGCTTCTTCAAAACGGTTAAGTTCTATCCTGATTGAATTGGTTGATTCTCCGAATTCATTTTCAAGATTTCGCAGGTAAGAACTTGACCTGGAATTTAAAAAGAACCTCAGGAGGAGTTTTATGCGGGTTTTACTTGTGATTAATGTATCGATCATGCGATGGGGGAGCGGATCTCCGAAAAAGGGTTGTGAATGTTGATTGTCAGAACCTAAAAAAATAGGAACCAATTGTTTGCAGATGTGTTATGAATTTTATTTTTGAACGGATAAAGAGAAGCAATGAATAGCCGAAAGCAATTTTAAGCTACGATACAATGGTTATTCGCTGTTCATTTTATTGTATGGCTTCGCCCCTTCAGTCACATACCATAGTATTATGACCTAAAAATGAGGTAGTTGCTTTTCTGCCTTTTAGTTCATGCTGCAATGTTCAATCAGCACGGGCGAGATCGTAAGCATAATCGTATGATCGAGCTGACCAATACGTATCACTACCTTGTTGCGGCCGGCAAATCTGGATAGTTCGCCTTCAATACCACACAATGGGCCTGCATTTATCCTGACACGCGTTCCGGGAGGCATTTTTGATGGTATTGACTCAACTTCCACATCAGAACCTGCAATAGCTTTGAGTATATCTATCTGGGGTTCAGGGATAGCTGCAGGGTGACCACAATAATACACGTACCTTACAACGCCGGGTGAACTCAGTACTTCGAAATACTGCGAAGGCTCAATCCTGACAAAAACATAGGAATTGATTAAAGGTACAACCACCAGTTTTTTTCTGTCTGACCATTGACGCAATACTTTTCTCAGTGGGATATATGCCTCTATACCCCGCTCAGTAAGATCATCAACGGTCTTTTTCTCGGTGCGCGACCGGGTATAAACTGCGTACCATACGGGAAGTTTCTGCATAAAGCCAAGCCTTGTGGGTAAGTCTTTTTTACTAATGAGTAACAAAATTACTCAATATTTTGTTGAAATGTACAACAACAAATTAAATTATTATTATTTTTCAAAAATAAGTACGGTGGCAAAGGCCGATATTCCTTCTTCACGGCCTTCGTAGCCAAGATGTTCGGTGGTGGTTGCTTTTATTGAAACGGTTTCTGCATCAACCTGAAGTACGTTTGCAAGTGTTGATTGCATTGCAGGGATGAAAGCTGAAATTTTGGGTTTCTGAAGAACAATTACCGTGTCAATATTTCCGATTTCCCAATTTTTTTCGCGAACAAGCCGCGCTACTTCAGCAAGTAATAGTTTACTATCGATATTTTTGAACCTGGCTGAAGTGTCGGGGAAGTGCCAGCCGATGTCGCGCAGACCTGCTGCACCAAGCAGTGCATCACATATGGCGTGTATAAGTACGTCAGCATCTGAATGCCCTACAGCACCTTTTGTGTGTGGAATTAGAATCCCACCAAGCCATAACTCGTGGTTTTGAGCAAGTTGATGAACATCAAAGCCTATTCCGGTGCGGATTGAAAACATAGTTTAATGTGCTAGTGTG
>CAZKCK010000106.1:2052-14430 GCA_964550695.1 uncultured Bacteroidales bacterium
GCAATGGGGATAAATAAAAAAGCCGGAGGGTTTAAGTTCCGGCCAATTATATTTTGTATAAAATCAGTCTTAGTTTTTGCCCTGAGCCCTGAATGCTTCAAAGTCAAATGTAAGTGTGAAGCGCAGTGTATTGTCGAGGGGGTTGCGTTGATCGGTTGAAACGAGGTAGGAGAAATCGAGGCCAAAAACATTGTAGCGGAGGCCGGCACCAAAAGTCATAAACTGACGTGCACCCTTTTCTGCTGATTCATGGTAGTATCCGGCACGGATGGCAAATTGCTTGTTGTACCAGTACTCAGCGCCTGCAGCCCAGATATATTCTTTTAATTCCTCGCCCATTCCCGTGGGTGCATCATAAAACGACTGTACCATTCCGGTAAGAACAGATACATTTGGATCATAACCTTTCTCGATTACCAGTTTATTGTTGTCATCATAAATGGGCTGGCCTGTAATAGAGTCTTTTGCATAAATGGGGGAAGTTGGAACCAGAAGTTTGGTAATGTCGAACTGGAACATTACGGAGTTATAATCGTCGATATCAATTTTAAGTGAAGGTCCGAAACGGAGGTTTGTCGGGAGAAAATCTTTTTGAGTTGTTTGGGTATAAGAAATTTTTGCACCAATATTCGAAAAATTTGTACCAAATGCAAATGTTGCATCTTTTCCTGACAGATCGAACTGCTTACGGTAATAAATGGCTACATCGGCTGCAACAGAAGTCCCGGCTGAAGTTTCGGCACCCTGTACTTCCTGCCCCAGCGTGAGGTTTGAGTAAATAAACCTTCCGGTAACTGAACCGGAGAAATTATCAGTGAATTTACGTGAATAAGCCATGTCAAGTGAAAATTCATTGGGTTTAAAATCACCGATGGGTGATCCATCCTGACGGGTAAAGGTTATCACACCAAGTGAAAAATATCTCAGCGAACCTGCAATGGCTGAATTGTCGTCAATTTTTTTATAACCTGAAACATAGGCCAGTCCGATGTCGTCAACGAGTTCACGCAACCAGGGCGAATAAGAAACAGAAAAGCCCATGTCTTTTTCGATAAAGGCATATTTTGCAGGGTTCCAGTGAATAGAGGCTGCATCCGGGTCGGTGGCCACACCGGTTTCACCCATTGAACCGCCGCGGGCATCAGGAGCAATCAATAAAAATGGAACCGCGGTTGTAATCGGGTAAACATCGTTTGTGGTGGATTGGGCATACCCTTGATAAACCTGGAGGATGAATCCTGAAAGCAGGACCAGAGTTGTGAATCTCAGTAATTTACGCATAATAAGCTATTGCTTTTTTAATTAAGTTCTAATAAAAGGTTGCAAAAGTAACGAAATATTGATGTAATTATTTTGAAGACGTCTAAAAATCTATATTCACTATATGGTTTAGGGATTTTCAGATTCTTTCCTACGCTTGTTCCGGAAATATAACATCAACTATTTCAGTGAATTGTATAATCATCGCATCAGCATAAGTTTTTGTTTTTGAGATGTGTTTACACCTTTTTGATTTGATACAGTAATTGTATAAACATAAATTCCGGTTGCCAGCAATTGTCCGTTATCAGCTCTTCCGTCCCATTCAACCGGTGGTACGCTGTAACCTGAAGTAAGGGCGTGTGCGGTGAGTGTTTTAACCCTGAATCCTTGCATTGTATATATTTCAACAGCAATATCAATTTCCTCACCGGGCATATCGTGCTGCATTACAAACCAGGTGCGGTCAGTAAATGGATTGGGACTGTTATATACCTGCTTGATTGTAAATGAACTGAAATCAGAAACGTAGAAACTGATGGTTTTTTCAGATGAATTGTTTCGTAAGTCCCAGGCCTTCACGGTTAAAGTATGGTTTCCAACAGGCAGGTTACTGAACGGATAAAGAATACTTCCTTTTTTATTGCTTTCAGAAACAGGTTCGAATCTTGCATTGAGGTTGATGGAAGTGGCATTGTCGTTATCAAGTGAAGCCACAATGTCGTGACCAATACCAATACTGAGGTAGTTAATTCCTGATGAATCAGCCAGACCTAGATACATCACCGGGTTTCGGCTGGTCTGGTTTCCGGATTCAAATCTTTTATCGTCGAGATAAAGGCTGATTTCAGGGCCTTGCTCATCAATGGCAACGGTATTATCCATTCCGCCAAGTGTAAATGAAGTAAATTCTCCGCTGGCATCTGAAAGGCTGTCAGATGCATAAAGGCTGATTTTGCCGTTTCCATAACTGTAATCAATGTCTTTTGGGACAATAATTGTAAAGGTAAATTTTCCGTTTTTCACATTGGTTTTTCCTGTACTCAGAATATTCCCCAATGAATTGAATGGCCAGGCCTTGCTTTTGGGATCGTTGGCCAGGGTGCGCAATATGCGGGTTTTGTCGTAAACGGTGTAAAAGAGTTCTCCGTTAAAATCCTGAAAAACGGTGGAAGTTGCATTGTTCAGGATTTCACCGCTGATTTCTGCAACCGAATAGGCTTTTAATGTATCAGTATAGGAGGCTACGGGGATTCCGTTGATATGAGTCACAGCAATATTATGCTGCGGGAATGCAATATTCAGTGCGGGGTCGCCCAACAGCACAAAGTTTTTGATTTTGGTGCTGTTGTTGCTGAGGTTTTTCGAAATTCTCACCAGATCGCCTAAACGTGGATACCCTCCGTTCAGTGGTTTGAAAAGTGTTTTATAGAATGACTGATTCAGGAAGGCATTGGAGTGTGAATAAGCCAGTCGTGTGGTTGTGAACAGGGCGATTCCCCCATCGTTTTCAGTTAAAAACACATGTTCGCCTGCCGAAACCCTGCCCGGATCGTCGAAACGGCTGAATTCGCATGTGGCTGTAACAAACACAGGATATCTGGAAGTATTTGTCCATTTGTGAATTTCGGGAATTGTGAGAATGCTTTCACCTGCCCATCCAAGTTCACCTCCGTGGCCGGTGTAATTTACCATGAGTGATCCTGAATTTACAGCCCCGGCAAGCAGTTTGTTTACTTCCGGATACCGGGTACCTGTGGCGGTATTGATTTGTTTGAAGGCATCGAGATACAATTTGTTGACATTGAATTTCTGATAGGCAGTATCGATAATGTATGCCAGATCTTCCGCCTGATCAAAGTGTGTGTTGCTGTCCTCGTCATCGGCAATCAGGCAAATCTGGTTGCGCCACGGACCCAGCGTTATGGTATTGTTTTCAAGGTATTGCTTAATTTTATTGAGTGCTGCTGTGGCTTCTTCCGGGGTTGTAACGGGCAGTCTTCCTATGCCGATGTCAATTGCGCCTGCCGCGTCTTCGCCTTCTTCCGCATCCATCAGTCCGTAGAAATCATCACACGGATACGAATCCGTAAATGAAAGCGCTTCTTTTGATTCAAACACAGGGATGATATTGGTGTTTGACGGCAAGCGGTTTTTTGGATCGTATGAGCCATCGCCATACAAAAGAATATATTTGGGTTCCCGGCCAGCTTCTGCCCGCAGGTAAAGCATACGGATGAATGCCCTGATAGCCACCGGATCCTGTGCACCAGCCGAAAATTCTTCGTATATAGGGAGCAATGGCACTACAAGGCTTGATAAACCACTTTTGGTTTGATGAAGCTGGGCGAGTTCTTCTGCCTGTGAAAGAAATTCGTGTGGTGCAATAATTATATAATCAGCGGGTTGAAGTGCATGAAGGTTTTGGTTGGGTGCTTTTGTAACAAATTCAGGGGTCAGAAAAGTAGTTCCGTCAAAGGCAACAAAGGTTTGTCCAACAGCAGTTTGCATTTTAAAAGTCAAACCACCGTTTTTAGGTTGAGTCAGTAGCTTCAGTACATTCATTCTGTCGGTAACATTCCAAATGGTTACGTTTTCACCGGCCTGACCCAGAATAATTTCGGGTGTATTTCCGCTACCCTGTTGTTTTGGTATATAATCGTAAATCAATTGTCCGCCTCTGAAAAGTAATTTGCATACAGCATTTACTTCCAGGTAATCAAGTATTCCTTTGGCAGTGGAGTTTGGTAAATTATAGGTTAGCCCAAGCGTAATATCTTCATTGTCAACTTTAAACTGGACGCTTTCAGTGGCGCTTCTGGCGTATATTTTCCCCATTTGGTCGCCTGACATGCCGGCCATAGGCAGTGTAAGCAATGTATCACTCTTGTAGCTGAGTTTAAACCAGTTTGAGTCAGAAGAGCGGCTAACAACCACAATTTCGGCGTTTATTTTATAGCTTGTGTCGATATCTGTGAAGTGAAATGAGAACGACTGTTCAGGCTGCTGATCAAAGGTTTCGCCATACCACTGTTTTCCGCTTTTGGTCATTTGCTGTATTTCGAGTTCATGCACCAGTCCTTTCCGGTAAGTGGTAACTGTGTGTGAAGGGCTGAGAACTGTAGGATTTTGATTGCCAATCCTTATTGTATTCTGGGTTCCGGTGGTGAGGTAATACCAGGTATAATCGTTGTACAGGTTTGTTTTGTGTGAGAGTTTCTGTTTTGAAACATCTGTCTTCCATTCGTGAGGTCCTTGTCCGTAAAATAAAATGTAATCGTCCTGATTAAAAATGCCATCTTCTTCACCGTTAACCATAATGGTAATTTGGGGAAGATCGTCGTATACCAGCTCATTGTTTTTTTCTGGAAGCATGCCTCCGCTGAAGCCATGCAATGAAATGGTCCGCGGATCAACGGATTCGGGATTTATTCCGTAAGAAACAAGGTCATTGTAAGTTATTTTGTATACACCCGTTTCGCTGATTCTGATTTTGTACCAGTCTCCTTCGCTCAGTTTTGATTTAGTGGCTATTGAAACTGACTGTTTCAGTGTGGATTGCAGTAAAGGTTGTATATCAAATTCTGTCTGAAATGAAACCAGTACTTCAATTTTTTGGGTGTTCAGGTTTTTCCGTACAGGCAAAAAGTACATTTTTGCGGATGGGATATTCCGTGTTATGACAATTTTTGTAACCGGAACGATTACGGTATCAATCAGATTCAGAATGTCTTCCGGAATACCATCAAAATCTGTAGCCGGAATGTATCTTGTATTTGTAAGTTTACAGGCAATTGTGTACTCTTTGCCATCAATGGGTAGTTCTTCGGCATAAACCGGTAAATCTCCATATTCATCTGCATTAACGGCATTGCTGAATGAAAGCGGAAAGACAGGGGCAGACCACGGAGCTGCCTCATGCCAGACAATACTTTTTTGTTGACTATATAAATTAATAACAATCAGTGATATAAAAAGGAGTAAAGCAATTTTTTTCTGCATAAATCAAATGATTTGTGTTGTATTTCTTTCAATATTGGCTTGCTTAGTTTTCAGTATTTGTAATAACCAATCTGCCAGATTTTTCAGCCGATTTTTCATTTCCTTCAGATAAAACAAGTCTGTAAATGTAGAATCCCTGACTCAGTTTTTTGCCACTTTCGTTTGTGCCATCCCACGGCAAAGGGTCGATGCGGTATCCGTTAAAATCAATCTTCTTACTGATGGTCTTCACCAATTGTCCGGTCAGGTTATAAATACTGATGGTTGCATTGAGGTTGTCGGCCGCCTGATTGTGCTCAAACACAAAGTTTGTACTAATTGAAAAGGGATTTGGATAATTCATCAAATTGTTGATTGCCAGAGTTTCACCGTTTTCGACCACAAAATTAATGGTTTGGCTGGCAGAGTTGTTATACACATCCCAAACCGTAAGTTTAACAGAGTGAGGGCCATTGCTGAGGCCGGTCATTGGATAGCTGATCACACCGCTTGTGTAGGTTCCAAAATCAGCCTTATAAAAATCGTTCAGGATTTTTGGATCACGGGTATTGTCGTCGAGTACTGCAAGAAGATCGTGGCCTATTCCATTTCCAACGGTATTGATACCACTTTCATCAAACAGACGGGCATACAGAACCGGGTTTTCTCCGGTCAATCCACCATTTACAAAGTTTTCATTGTTTATATAAAGCTTGATTTCCGGCACCACTGAATCTGCAGTATTGTTCTCGTCAATCCCGCCAATCACAATATCTTTGTAAAAACCGGAAGCATCTGTAAGGCCGTTCTGTGCATAATAGCTTATTTTCCCTTCGCCATAGCGGTATTCAATGTCTTTTGGTACGATAAAAGAAAAAGAAAACAATCCGTTTTTAACTTCAGTCTGTCCTTTGTAAACAATGTTTTTCTGCAATTTGAATTCCTCCACATAACTGTCGTGGTCGTTTCCTTTGGTTGCAACGGATGATGCCTTATCGAACACCACCGGGTAAACGGTACCATTAAAATCTGTTAGTCTGTTGCCAACAGGATCAGTAATTTCGCCGGTAATTGTAGCTGATGAGAGTGCTTTCAGTGTATCGGCGGTTGTGCGTGAGGGGTTTCCATTAATGGTAAGGGTGTTGATCATGTTTGAAGGGTGCGCCAGTTCAAGGGCCGGATCACCCAGAAAAATGAACTTTTTGCCATTGATATCTGTACCACTTTCGCTTTTTGCCAGCCTGACAATATCGCCCAATGGCATATATTTATTGTCTTGCCTGAGCATAGCCCATTTCAGAAAACTTTTGTTCAGGGTGAGATTGGATCCTCCATAAGTTAATCGCGAAGTCGTAAACATTGCGATGCTTCCACCCACCGGATTCAGAAAAACCCTTTCGCCAGCCGAAACCCTTTCCGGATCATCATAACGACTGAATTCACAGGTTGCAGTGATAAATAAAGGTAAATTTTTGATATTTTGCCAGCCATTAATATCTGATAATTCCAGTACCCGTTCATGTGCCCAGCCAAGCTCGCCTCCATGTCCGGTATAGTTCATGATAAGCGTTCCCTTTTCAACCCGCTGATTAATAGCAGTGGTAACATCAGGGTAGCGTTGCCCCCCCGGCGTTGATACCTGTTGATATGAATCAAAATATATTTTATCAACATTGAACTGCTGGTTGGTTGAGTCAATTAGTCTGGCCATGCCATCAGCCTGATGCATATGTGAGTTGTTGTCCTGATCATCAGCCACAAAGCAAATAATGTTACGCCAGTCCTGCATGGCTTCAGCTGATTTTTCGGTGTAGGAGGCAATCTTGTTGATATGGGCTTCGGCCTGTTCAACAGTACTTACCGGTATACGACCGATCCCGATGTCGACTGCACCAGCGGCACCTGCTCCTTCAGAGCCGTCGAGTTGACCAAAATAATCGTCAGTTGCAAAAGAAAAAACCGGATGGAGTGATTCTACCGATTGAAAAGTGGGGATGAAATTGGTATTGGCAAGAATCCGGGATTTGTAATCGTATGATGCATCGCCCAACAATAGGAGGTATTTCAGGCTATTTGGTGAAGAGGTGTTGTTGTACAAATATGACATGAAATCGCGTATAGCTGTAACATCCTGAGCACCTGATGAAAACTCGTTGTAAACCTGTATTGGTGTAACAACCGAAACACTAAGGTTTTTTGTCTGACTGTGAAAATCTGCAATTTGCTGCGCCTGCGAAAGAAAGTCAGGATGTGTAATTATAATGTAATTGGTACCCGTAAGGCCATGAAGGTTTTGGTTTGAAACCTGTCCGGCAGGCTCCACTGTATTAAAACCTGAACCGTTGAATGCGACAAACTCACGGAGAGTATCAGTTAATGCTTTGAATATAAGCGAATTGCCGTTTACGGTAGTTTGAACGATTTTTGGTTCAGTTTTAGCGGTAACATCCCAAATCTGAATTCCGGAACCAGCCTGATTTAATGTAAATGCAGTGATGTTACCTGCTCCTGTAACAGATGGATTACGGAATTGGGTCTGTGGGCCGGTAAAACTCAGACTGCGTGTATACTCCAGCTCGAAGTAGTCGAGCCAGGCCTGAGCAGAAGCGAGTGGTTTTGAATAGCTGTATTTTAAACTAAGGATATCTGAGGCCGGATCAAAACTCAGTGTATCAAAGCTTCTGTTTGCATATTGCGTTTCGAGTGAAGTAGGTGGAAGAGCCGTAAACGACTGATTAAAAAGTATGCTCCCATTGTTGGAAATGCTCATTTTGCTGCTTTTGTATGCTTTTGCAGCAGCAGCAGTGGCCATTTTTATCCTTGTTCCCGGAACACGGTTTTGAATTGTTACATTATAATTATAATCGGTTTGTATATCAAACAATTCACCATAAAACTGACGGCCTGATTTAATGAGGTTTACATTATCGGTTTCATGAAAAGTGAAATCACGATAAGTATTGACCGATTTATTTGCAGCGGCATCAGGAATGGTAGCCTGAACAATTCGTTTTCCTTTTTCAGTTCCGGTTGTAATAAAATAGTAAGCATAGTCATCATACACATTTTTAGTATGTGCAAACCGGTCGTTGACCTGATCATAATTCCAGGTATCTGGACCTGTAGCATAGAAGAGGATATAATCACCTGCATCAAAGCGGCCATCCTCTTCACCTGCAACAACTATTGCATTTTCTTTTAAATCATTGTATCTGAAGTTTTTATTTGCTTCCGGCAGCATTCCGCCTCCATTTCCGAATATCCTGATATTGCGCGGATCGATTCCATTTGTTGAAATTCCGATGCTGGATAGTTCAGTGGCATTTATTTTATGTATTCCGGTATTGCTTATTTTAAGTTTATACCACGTGCCCTGTGACAGCACTGAGGTGATGGGTTCTTTTACAAAGGCAGAAGACTTTTGACCAGGCAACTCATTAACAGTCACTTCAAGTGTAAATTTTAACAGATATTCGGCAAAACCTGACAAGTTATTTCTGCGTACTGGTACAAAAGAGATACAGGCATACTTTTGGCCTCTTGCGTAAATAAATGAATACTGAAAGTTGAAATTGTCTGATATTAATTTGTAATCATTGATATAGTTAAGTCTGAGTTCATCCAGAACGATATTTTTAATAGAAGCACTTACTTCCGGATTGTCGGCAGTTACAGGAATTAATTTTCTAAAAACCGGCAGGGTCATCGTTGGCATCTCGTTGCCGGATCCGTCAAAGTAAAGGGTAATATGACTGATTTCGGTATTTTCGTCATAGCTGGTGGTGTTTTGCCAGTTTAGGGTTTCAGTAAACGACTGTTTTTGAATATTTTGCGATAAGACAACCAGAGGAGCGCAAAAAAGACTTATAAATAGGAGACGGGTGAAAATGTTTTGCATATTTTGATTGGTTATCAGTTTATTACATTTATTAAACACGAAAATAAAAAAAGGTTGCAAGCTAATTCAAATAAGTTGCGATAAACGCAAACGGATTAAAATAATTCAGAAGTTGAAACATTTTATGATAAATAATCGTATAAATATCTTGCCAATGATGCAGTAGATTTGAAATAAAAACGTTTGAGATTAGTTATTATTGTAAAATTTATTTGACAGGACGCATTGATTATAAAAATTATTCGTAATATTGTTACCGTATTTTATGAGTGTGTACGAAGATAAGTGATACCCTATGTTCAGGAAAAAAATTAACTTAGCCCTGACCCTGGTTATGGCATTTATATGTCTGGAGTCCTACTCCCAGGATCCTTCATTTTCACAGTTTTACGCCAATCCGTTGTATCTCAACCCGGCGTTAACTGGGTCGGCTTTTAGTCCAAGGCTCATCCTGAATTACAGGAATCAATGGCCTTCGCTTCCGGCTAATTTTGTTACTTATAATGCTTCATATGATCAATACATACCGAATATTTCGAGTAGTTTTGGTTTTATTTTCAATACAGATAAAGCAGGAGAAGGCATAATCAGTACTACAACCTTCAGCGGAATCTATTCCTACACACTTACAGTTGCCCGCAATACCTATATCAATGCAGGCCTGCAAGCAACTTACTTTCAGCGTAAACTTGATTGGTACAATCTTACTTTCGACGACATGTTTCATCCGGTATGGGGGCAGATTTATCCAACCAATGAACGGCCTCCCGATAACCTGAATGTTAGTTTTCTGGATTTTTCTACAGGTATAGCTGCTGTTTACAGTGATGTTTTCTTTGGAGGTGTTTCTGTAAACCATCTTACGGAGCCCTATGACGGCTGGTACAATGACAACAGTACCCGTCTGAATATGAAATATACCATACATGCGGGTGGAATTTTGGATCTTGAACCGCGCACCCGTAGCCGTCGTTCACTCGAAGCCATGACTTTATCACCCAATATTCTCTATCAGCAGCAACAGAATTTCAGGCAGTTAAACCTTGGTTTGTACCTGAATAAGTATCCATTTGTTGTTGGTTCATGGTTCCGGCACAATTTTGAGAACCCTGATGCGTTTATATTTCTGATTGGCTTCCAGCAGAGTTCGTTTAAAGTTGGTTACAGCTATGACGTTACTGTTTCGAAGTTGAAAAATGTTACAGGAGGAGCGCACGAAATATCATTTACCTTTCAGTTTAACAATCCCGGACAGGGGCGAAAGAAAAATGATCCTATTCCATGTCCAAGTTTTTGATTTATTTTGCACTTGATTTAAAAAGGATAACAATCATTTAAAAATGGCACGATACCAGAGATTAGCAACCTTATTGTTTATTGCAGTGATAGCTTTTGGAGCTACATCATGCAAAATGTTTAAAAAGAATAAGGAGCAGTCATCTGCCACCGGATGGAATTACAATGATCCGGGACAAGGCGGGTTTGAGAAATTTGATTTTACTGGTCAGGATGCTGGCCCGGGACTGATTCTGATAGAAGGCGGAACTTTTGTTATGGGTGCCACGCAGGATCAGGTAATGTTTGACTGGGACAACCAGCCACGCCGAGTTACAATCCGTTCATTTTATATGGACCAGACTGAGGTAAGTAATTTGCATTACCTTGAGTTTTTGTATTGGGTTAAGCGCGTTTTTTACGCAAACCAGAATCCCCAGTATCAGGAATATTATTTAAAGCAAATGCCCGATACACTTGTATGGCGCGACAGGCTTGCCTACAATGAGCCTATGGCCAATATTTACCTTCGCCATCCGGCATACCGCGATTATCCTGTTGTTGGAGTAAACTGGTCACAGGCAAATGAATATTGCCGCTGGAGAACTGACCGTGTGAACGAAATCAGGATGAGCGAGAAGGGCGTTTACAAGCTTGATGTGGATTATGATGTAAATGATTTTTTTACTACAGAAGCTTATCTTGGAGGATTTTATACCAAGGGTGATACTTTAAACGGTGATACGCTTGGGCTTCCAAATCTTGCCAGCCGTCAGAAAGATGCCAAACGCAGGGTCCGGGTTGAAGATGGTATTGTATTACCCAATTACCGGCTTCCGACTGAAGCAGAATGGGAATATGCCGCACTTGGGCTTATTGGAAATACTGAATTTGAAAATATTAAAGAAAGAAAGATTTATCCATGGAATGGCAACTTTACCAGGGTTGAAGCAGCCAATGATGCTGACTACGGTCGTTTTGCAGGCAATTTTAAACGCGGACGTGGTGATTATATGGGTGTTGCAGGAAGCCTGAACGATGGAGCTGATATCCCAGCCCCGGTAATTTCGTATTATCCGAATGATTTTGGTCTGTATAACATGGCCGGAAATGTTTCGGAGTGGGTACTCGATGTTTACCGTCCGCTTTCTTTTGAAGATTTTAATGACCTGAACCCTTTCCGTGGCAATGTATTTACCGCTCCGGATCTTGCTGGTCAGGGGAAATTTCAGATCGACAGAGCAGCTACTATTAAGGATACATTAAGCGGCGAAGTTGAAGCGAATAGTAACTTCGGACGTTTTAAACGGAAACCTGTTGATGCGAAAGTTGATCCCACACTGCCTTTCAGACGGAATTACCGTACAGCTGACAACCGTAATTACCTTGATGGAGACTGGGCTTCGTTGTCGGATGCCGGATCTGATGGTCAGGCAAGTTGGCGCAAAGGTGGCGATCCGAAAGAAGCTACATCCAAAATGTACTTTAATGGTCAGTGGAATCCTTCACAGAAACAATACGGAGAGGGTGCAACTTCTTTAATTACTGACAGAACCAGAGTTTATAAAGGTGGTTCCTGGAAAGACGGTGCATACTTCATGAGCCCGAGTGTCAGACGCTTCCTTGAAGAAAATCTTGCAACTGACTTTGTTGGTTTTCGTTGTGCAATGGATCGGGTAGGTCCTCCGTCTGACGAATCTGTCTATTAGCCGATATCAGAATTTGATAAGAATTATAGCCGCTTCCTTCCGGGAGCGGTTTTTTTTTGCCGGAAATGGAATTCTATTTTTTTTGATTCATATTTACCAGGTCATTCGTATTAGGCATTGGTACATAGTCTGGTGTACCATAGAAATAAATGAACAATCTTATTTTATAGCATAGGTAAGCAAAACTGTGCAAGGGTAAGTTCTTGCACATAGTGAAGCATTAATTGATTGAGAATGCGAGGTTTTGTTGGGGAA
>CAZKCK010000107.1:0-14403 GCA_964550695.1 uncultured Bacteroidales bacterium
TTTATGGTTACAAACACAATCGGGTGCCGCGATTCGATTATGAAACAGGTGGTCGTACACAAATTACCTGTCGCCTCTTTCACCAGTTCGCCGCCATGTCAGCGCTATGATATAAAGTTCATGGATGGCTCCAAAAAGGGAGATACCACGATGAAGGCCTGGTGGTGGAATTTCAACGATCCCGATCATCCTTACGATACGGTGCAGAGCCAGATTGCATGGCATCGTTTTGATTCTGTTGGCCTCTTTCCGGTATATTTTAAAGTGATGGATAAAAATGGTTGTGCTGATGATACCAGCTATACCGGCTTTGCAGTAAAGCAATCGCCTATTGCGGCCTTTACCATTACCGAAAATGTGGGCGACCGGCAAGGAGTGATCCAATTCAATAACGAGTCGTCTGGTGATGCAAAGGCATTCAAATGGAGTTTCGGAAATGGTAAAGGTTCAACTGAGGTGAATCCGACCGCAACCTATGTGTCGGACAAGAATCCGTACACCATCGAATTGGTTACCTGGAATGATGGACTTTGTTATGACACGACTTCAATGACTTACGAATTTCTTTTCGACAATTTGTACGTGCCCAATGCTTTTTCACCTTCTAACCTCAGTGCGACCACCGGATGCAGGGTGTTTCAGCCAAAAGGTCTCAATCTGACCGACTACCATGCAATGGTTTTCGATAAATGGGGGCATCTGGTATGGGAATCCAGGAAACTTGATTGCCAGGATCCTACAGTTCCTGATTGCAAGGGCAGTCCTGTGGAATTTTGGGATGGCACCTTCAACGGAGAACCCATGCCACAGGATGTATATATGTGGAAGATCAACGCCACGTTCTCCAATGGTAAGGTATGGGAGGGCTCTGAAGCCGGCACCGGAAGTACGACTACAATGGGAACAGTTACATTGATCAGGTAAATTAGGAGATGATATTATGAACCAGATGAGAAAATATTTCCTGGCAGGTGTTCTGGCAGTTTTGGTTGTCCGGATTTTCGGACAGGACCCAAATTATTCACAATTTCTGAATAACCCGGTATACTATAATCCTGCGTATACCGGGTTATACACCGGAATCAGGGCGCGTTTGACGTTCAGAGACCAGTGGCCTGCGCTTCCTTATGATTTCAAGGCATACCATTTTGAAGGCGAACTTGGCGACAGAAATTTACCCGGCGCCGGGGGTGTTGGACTGTTTTTTAATACGGATAACGAAGGTATCGGGTTTATTAAAAATCTCAACCTGGGGCTTTCATTAGCAGTAAGAATCCCGTTTTCAGCAGTTTCGGTCGGACAAGTGGGGATCAAGGTCTCCTGGTTACAGAAAAGTGTCAACTGGGATGATTTTACCTTTTCCGATGCCTTGAGTGAACGGTACGGGTCTATTTATCAAACCGGTTTCATCCAACCCGATCAAAATGTTGTCAACATGCCTGATTTCGGGGTAGGAGGCATTGTGCAGTTTGGCAATGAAACCAGAAGTTATACAGGAACCGCCGGCTTTGCCATCGACCATTTGTTTGAACCTGACCAGTCTTTTTTAAAGACAGCCAAGGCTCCTCTTCCCCGCAAGTGGGTTGGCCATGCCGATATGGTTTTTTTGGTCGGGTCGTCATCCGGAATGAACCGTGTTTCATATGAGGCCCTGCGCATCAACCCGGGGGTGATCTATCAGAATCAGGGCGGACTGAATTCTGTACAGGCAGGACTGAATCTTTCCAAATATGGTGTACTTGTCGGACTTTGGTATAAAGGCGCCTTCGGCAATTATAATAACAGTATATGTACTTTTATGGCAGGATATGGTGCGGATGTTGGAAACAACCTGGGTTTGAAATTTACATACAGTTACGACCTCCAGATGACCGGAGCGTTGCAGGGTACTGGTGGAGCACATGAAGTAAGTTTGATTCTTGATTTCAACAGCGAGAGTATTTTTGGGGGAGTTTCCTCCGGATCAAGGCGGCAGCGGGGCGGGCACTATGAAGGCCAGACTCCCTGGGAATGTGCGTCATTTTAGTGCTTCCGATTAGAAATTTATTTTAACCAACCACATTATCTTCAGTTGCTTCCCTTGCAGAAAAGGTAAAACCTTTTTCCCTGATCCTGCGTATAACGATGTGTAGGAATATTACCCCTTCCGTGAGCCGGAAAGGCTGATTTAAATTTAATCGGTATGGGTAAAGTTAACTGGCAAATTATTTAATTTTGAGTGATATAACATAATTATTTATTAATTTCGAAGCAAGTTATCCCATGTTTAACCATAGTTGATTTGGAGGATGTTTTTATGAAAAAAATCTGCATTCCTGTTCTGATTTTCATGTTTCATATAGTGTTTTCGGTCCAGACAGTCTGGGCTACAGATTATTACTGGGTTAACGGAGAAGGTTACTGGTATGATTATCAAAATCATTGGGCAACAGCCTCGGGTGGAACTGTGATGCATGCGTCTGTTCCGGGGGCAAGTGACAACATTTATTTTGATGGAAACTCTTTCCCTTTGCCTATTATGAATCAACGTGTAATGATGGAAGGATCTCCTGCTGTATGTAACAACATGGATTGGACAGGAGCTTTGTACTGGCCTAAAATAGTAGGAAGCCAGCCGCTATATATTCATGGGTATCTGAAATTTATCGCCGAAATGATTGTCGATTACAATGCGCCTACTTATTTTAAAGCAGAAAATAAAACCGTTTCCATAACCACGGCGGGGAACTCTCTGCCGGTTGCAGTGTTTTTTGATGGACAGGAAGGGCACTGGGTGCTTCAGGATATGCTCGATGTGTCGGGAAACATCATTATCAATTTAGGTCATCTGATAACCAACAGCTTTGCCGTTAATTGCTTTAGGTTCAATTCAAATCCGCTCAATCAATCCAATGTTCGTGCGTTTGATATGGGTGCTTCCATCATCACGATCGAATTGGCTGACGACAATGCGAACTCAATTTTCAGCTGCAATATAAACAATGACCTTGGTACGTTAGCCATTACTTCCACTGGAATGTCAAAGATTATTTTTCTTGGTTCATTAGGCAGCCTGTCAACAATGTATGCCTCAAAGAATCTTACGTATGATGATGTTGATTTTTATGGTGACGGACACCTGTTGTCTGAAGCAGTAACGTTTCAGGACATCCTTTTCAGAAGCAATGGTACCCTGCATGTAACATCATCAGTTTTTGATACTGTTGAAATTTACAAGAAGGGATTAGCCTATTCGAATTCAAGTACCTATAACTGTTTCTTGTTTTCTACCCATCCAGCCTACTGTGGATGCGGCGATTGCAGAAATGTGGATTATGGGCTCCTGCAAGGCGACAATAACCAGGTTGCAAAAATGACCGATTTCCATCGAAATGGAACCATCAAGGGAAACAATAATTTTTCTGATACGTGTAAATTTGAGGCAAATGGCAATATTCTGACCGGAGCAAATACATTCAATAAGTTAATGATGAACAGAATTTGGGCCTATGGCTGTTCCTGTCCATCGTATTCAAAAGACACATTGACATTGGAGAAAAATAAAATCCAAACCGTTCACGATACCATTATCCTTTATGGAGATTATTATTGTGAACACACCCGCTTAACCAGTTCCGACACATTAATACAAGCCACACTGGGAACAGACCATGCTCAATTTCTTGATTATATTGAACTTAAAGGTATAAATGGCACGATCCTTCTTCCTTCGTTAAGCCAGGATACAGCAAAACGATCGCTTGACCTTGGAAATAACTCAAACTGGTATTTCAAGAACAATTATATCCCTTTGGAAGATTCGGCTGTTTTGGTTACCGATGTAAGTCCATGCAGTAAAGATAAAAATGGTACCGTTACATTATGGGGTAAAGGAGGCGAGAAACCCTATACCTATTGGCGAAAATTCGGTACTGGGGGATGTTATGGAGGTTTCGTTGCAAATTCACCCCCGACAAAAAATGTTTTCACAGGTCTTGCCAAAGGATCTTATCATTTTATGATCATGGACTCCTATGGGTGTGAAAGTGTTTCGATCGATACTATTGTTGGCGGCCCAGATCCGGTGGTGATTGATTCTGTTGACATTTTTGCCATTCCCTGTTATAATGTACCTCCAAATACAAACGGGCAGGTAGTGATTTTTGCCAAAGGAGGAACGGGTGCTTTCCAATTCTTCCTTGACGAAAAGGGATGGCAGGCTGACAACACCTTCACGAATGTCTCTATCGGAAAACACCAGATCCAGGTGATGGATGCGGTTGGTTGTGTTTCAGTATTTGATACAATCACAATGACCCAGCGACCGGAGATGTTCATGATCATTCAAACACCGCAAACAGTAACTTGCTGGGGCGACAGTTCCGGGATTATCAGAATTCAGGCATGGGGCGGAACATTTCCTGACAGTGTGTTGATTGAACCGATTGCTCCATGGCATCCTCAAAATATTATAAGGGATCAAATAACCGAATCAAACTTGGGAAATCCTAAAACCTACCTTGTGTATGCCGGGAGTTATCACATCATTGTCAAGGACACAAACGGCTGTATTATAGATGATTACAGGCAGGTGTTTGAAAATCCCAGGATGAATTATACATATGTTAAGGAAACAGTCACCATAGGCACTGCAACAACCTATTGCCTGGATGTCACCCCTTCTGGTGGAGTTCCGCCATATACACATTTGTGGAACAATGGGACGACAACTAAAAAAGCATGTGGTTTAGTTCCGGGCTTATGGTGCGATACCATTACTGACTCAAAAGGGTGTAGAGATACTGCCTGTATTTTAATTGAACCTCTTGCCCTTCAGCCTATAATTCCGGATACTGTTTGTTTTGGAGTTTGCAACGGGTTTGTTTGCGCAAGCCCTTCAGGAGGATCGACACCATATGCCTTCAACTGGAGCAGTGGTTCAACTCAGTCGTGTATCAATGGGGTCTGCCCCGGGAATTATACCGTTACGGTAACCGATGCCAGCGGGGGTGTTGTGCTGGGCAGTGTGGTAATTTACGAAAATTCACAGCTCACCGCGTCCTTTGTAATAGACACCGTTTCCTGCGGCGGGGGAAATGATGGTTCAATAACTATTACTGCCTCCGGTGGAACACCATTGACTGATCCACCCGGGTATACTTACCTTTGGTCAAATGGGAGTCTTTCCAATATTGCTTCCGGATTGGCTGCCGGCACCTATTCCGTTACAGTGACTGATTCAATCGGATGTTCCCGGGCTTTTTCTGTTGACATGCCGCAACCCCCGCCAATAAATATTGCATTTAAAACCTCCTCCAATTGCATAACCTATTCGGCGGAAGCAATTGTTACTGGAGGAAACCCTCCTTATACGTATATATGGGCGCCCGGATTTCAAACATCAAATCCAGCTACAGGGTTAATCCCTGGAGTTTACAATGTAACTGTCACCGACTCGAAAAGTTGTACAGCTACGTCCAGCGTTGCTGTCACAGCACTTGCAGTTTCGACAAGCAGCGAAAATATCAAATGTTATGATGTCTGCTCAGGTTCGGCAAGCGCAATTGTCACCGGTGGAAATATGCCCTATACCATTACCTGGAAAGATCACCTGAACAATGTTGTTCCCGGAAATCCAATCTCCAATCTATGCCCGGGAAATTATATGGTAAATGTTACAGATTCAAATAGTTGTAATGTTTCAAAAACCATCACAATTACCCAGCCGGCAAATCAGCTTGAGATAGTTACACTTAGTCATACTGAAACGCTTGATTGCTATGCTGACTGCGATGGCATTGCTACTGTATTTGCCGGCGGAGGTACTTCTCCGTATACCTATCAGTGGGAAAATTCCGCAGCTCCTGGTTCAATCATCGGGACTTCCCAGTCCATTTTGGGCCTATGCACAGGAACATACTGTCTTACTGTGACTGATTTCAACAGTTGCACAGTTACTTCATGCTTTACGGTTTTACAACCAGAACAAATAGTTTTTACCTACAGTCAAACTGACATCAATTGCTATAGCGATGGAGATATCGGACAGATCACCATTGAAAACGTTACCGGTGGTACTCCTCCTTATGTGTACACAATATATTGTCAGGACGGCCCGTTTGTCACTTCTTCCATTTTCAACAGTTTGCCCCCCGGTACATATAGTTTGGGGGTAATGGATTCCAGGGGTTGCAAATCATCTTGTAGCGCAGTTACGATTTTCAGGCCTGAAGACATCTCCATTAATTTTAACCCGGTCCAAAATCCAACAGGCAATGGCCTGAATAACGGGTCAATAACTTCAAGCGCATCAGGAGGGGTGCCACCATATACACATTATTGGTTTAATTCATCAGGAACCCTGGTCCTCCAGGAAACCACAATTCCCCCGGCGACTTCTACATTGCCGAACCTTTTCGCAGGTACATACTGCGATAGTATTGTTGATGCCCATAACTGTTTTGAAAGGCAGTGCACTGCATTAATTGCGCCTACGGCATTGCTGATCCAGGTCGATTCGTCACATATTTCATGTTATGGTCAACAGGATGGATGGATTAAACTGACTATTTCAGGCGGGGTTCCTCCGTATTCTGTTTTGTACAATAATGTAACTACTATTCTAAGTGCCCCACCCTATGAATTTCAAGTTCAAAATCTGAGTGCAGCAAACTATACTTTTGTTGTTACTGATGCCAATATGAATAATGCCGTGAGGTCAGTCACTATTGTGGAACCTTTACCAGTGGTGATGAACTTTCTGGCTCCTGTCGTATGCTTTGGAAACTCGAACGGAACCATCACGACTATCCCGGCCCAGGGCACAGCTCCGTACACCTACCTTTGGAGCACCGGCGGCACAACAAACCAGGTTTCAGGCCTTGCCCCCAACCAATATTATTACCTGACTGTGCATGATTCAAGAAACTGTTTGGCTTACGACAGTGTATTCCTGCCTGAAAATCCACAGGTGATTGTTCATATCAATAACACCGACTCATCCGTGTGCAAGGGAAGCAACCTTCAGATGGATGTGGATGCCTATGGCGGCACATTCCCCTATGACTACAGTTGGCTTCCCGTTGCCGGTATCAGTAATCCAACCATTCTTGAACCGTTGATTGCTCCTGTTTTCTCAGAAACCTATGTGATCACCATGGTGGATGCAAATCTTTGTCCTGCAAAAGACAGCATTACAGTCTATATTGATTCGGTTCCTGCGGCTGCATTCACTTTCAGCAATATCTGTCAAAGCCGAACAGTCAGCTTTACCAACATGTCAACGGGTTATCCGACTTCCGGACTGGAGTATCTTTGGGATTTTGGAGACGGGAACCTTTCAGTTCTTAAAGATCCGGTGCATACATATACCGGCACTCTGGGAACGTATAATGTATCTCTCACCGTGACCAACGGACAGGGATGTGAGGATTACGAGATGGATACGGTTATTATTAATCCTGTGATCCAGGTCGAATTTTCAGCCGATACCGCTTGTCTGGGAAATGCTACCCAACTGTGGGCACAGTCATTGAACCCGAATACCGTGGTTAGTCAGATGAAATGGTACTTTGATGCTGAACCGCCGATAGTTCTTTTACCACCGCAGTTCACGCTGACGCATACGTTTCCCTATGCTGGTTTTCACAGTGTGAAACTGGTTATGTCGGATATTAACGGTTGTTCCGATTCTGTAATTAAGCAAGTACTGGTGCGTGACACACCTGCTGCAGATTTTTCGTACACATGGCATTGTACCAATGATACCGTTTGGTTTACTGATCTTACTCCCGGATCAGGCTCAGGAACAACCCAATACTTATGGGAGTTTGGTGATCCGGGTTCTGGGGTAGCAAATTTTTCCAACAGTCAGAATCCATTCCATATCTATCATGTTTCCGGCCTTTATAATGTTAAATTGACGGTTACCTTCGTTACAAATAACCAGCCCTGTTCAAATACACAGATTCACCAGCTGTATTATGACAAGTCGCCCAATGCAGGATTTGTATATGAAAATCCCTGCTTCGGTCAATCAACCCAGTTTTCGGATCAGTCCTACGCCTCCTCCGGAACCATCGTTATGTGGAGGTGGGATTTTGATGACCTTGGGTCAGGCTTTCAGAATACCTCGAATTTTCAAAATCCAACACATACATTTACAGCACCTGGAACATATAATGTAAAATTGAAAGTATATGACAATACCATGTGTTTTGACTCCATCGTCATCCCGGTTGTAATCTATGCCACACCGGTTGCCAATTTCCGCGCTCAGGAAAAATGTGTTGAGGAAATGACCTTATTGTATGACATGTCGGTTCCATCCGGCGCTCCGCTCAACCAATGGCACTGGGATTTTGGCGACGGGCAAGCATTGACATACACAGCATTTCAGGCCAGTGTGCCACATGCATATACTTTATCAGGTGCCTATACGGTTACTCTCACCGTTCATGATCAGAATGGTTGTTCTCACAGTATCTCAAAAATTATTAATGTATTCCCTTTGCCGGTAGCCATATTTCAGTTCAGCCCGGCCTGTTCAAATCTAACTACTTATTTTACAGATTATTCAAACGGATCAGGAAGTAATATCATTGCATGGAACTGGAATTTTGGCGATCCGGGCAATGCAAATAATACATCCACACTTCAGAATCCTTCGCATACTTATACCTCCACCGGGCTCTACCCGGTTACGCTATGCGTGCAAAATTCCGACAGCTGCATTAATTGTTATACCCAGGGGGTCAATATACAGCCAGGTCCGGTGGCTGATTTCAGTGCTGATACCTCATGCGTGAGCACTGCAACACATTTCAGAAATCTGGCTTACTGCCTGGGCGATGTCATTACTTCATGGGTATGGAATTTTGGTGATGGAAGCCCTGCCTCCTATCTTCAATGGCCGGTTCATACTTATACCTCCGCTGGTACATTCCAGGTTTCGCTGATAGTTACCACATTGAATGGTTGCATCGCCGATACAGTTAAATCTGTTGTAGTTCATGAACCTCCCGTGGCGAACTTCTCATGGAACCAGCCTGGAGGCCAAAATTGTTTCAATCCTGGAGTTCCTTTGCAGTTTTCTGATTTATCAAACATCACGGGAGGGAATCTGCTGACTTCATGGTTATGGGACTTTGGAGATGGTAGTTATGGGAATACTCAAAATCCTGTTCATCAGTATGCAAATTCGGGTAACTACTTTGTCACCCTGACAGTTCTTGATACAAATGGGTGTCAGAATTCCACTGTTAAGCAGGTAACCCTGGGTGATAAACCCATGGCCAGTTTCAGTTATACCATTGCAAACTGCGATTTGGCTTGTTTTATTGATGCATCTGTAGGTTCAGGAACTGCAATTCAGTCCTGGTTCTGGGATTTCGGGGATCCGGCCTCGGGAGTGCAGAATTTTTCAACTCTGCCAAACCCATGTCATACATACTTCACACCTCTTACCCAAACCTATACTGTCCGGCTGGTTGTTACCAATGTCAACGGATGTTCCGATACACTGGAGATGCCTGCTACCGTAAGCAAACCTGTAGCAGATTTTACAACTTTAAACCCGTCTTGCCAGGGATTTGCCACTGAATTCCACGATCTTTCTGTTTCACCTGGTAACTTTATTGCTGCATGGAACTGGAACTTTGGCGATCCTGCTTCCTCGTCAAATACATCCACACTTCAGAACCCGGTTCATGTATACGATGGTGTAGGAACGTATTATGTTACAATTTCAGTGACCAATGGAAATGGGTGTACGTCCATTACGGGCAAACAAGTGGAGGTTTTCTATTCACCACAGGCCAACTGGGATTACGACCGGCCGAATTGCTTTCCTGATTCAACACAGTTCAGGGATGTATCGCAGCCGCAGGGATCAATTCCGATTGTTTCACATGAATGGGATTTTGGAGATGGCACTACCCCGTATCCGACCACGGCGAATCCCATGCATCAATATGCCTCTGCAGGAACCTATATTGTAACCCTGATTGTTACAAATGAGAAAGGTTGCCAGGATTATATTACCAGACCATACTATTTTTATCCTGGTCCATTGGCTTCATTCACAACTGATCCCGCTTCAAAATGTAAAAACGAACCGGTCACCTTTCATGATAATTCCACTCCTGCTTTTGGAAATATCATTTCCTGGGATTGGGATTTTGGAGACATGACAGCTCATGCAACAACTCAGAATCCAGCCCATGTTTATTCGGCTGCCGGAACTTATACTGTTAAACTTTTTGTTTCCGATGAAAGGGGGTGCTCAGATACTGTCATTGAGTCTGTTACAATCAATGATTTGCCTCCAGCCAGGTTTATTGCTGATACAGCTTGTCTCGGCAACCCGACTCATTTTACCAATCAGACTTCAGGGGCCAACCTTTCATGGCTGTGGGATTTTGGGGAACCGTCTTCAGGAGTGTTTAATATATCCACCATTGAAAATCCTTTACATCAATATGCAAGTCCCGGGGAATATTATGTACAATTGACCGTAACCGATTTTAATACATGCCACAAGGATACCATTGAAAAGATCAGGGTTGTTCCTCTCCCAATCGTTAATTTCAGTAATACCAATCCCTGCTCGGGTGAACCGGTGTCTTTCACAGATGAGTCGATAATTTACCAGGGAGCTATCACACAGTGGTTGTGGAATTTTGGCGACGGAAGTACCTCTGCTCTTCAAAATCCCGGTCATACCTTTACCAATCCTGGAAATTATAATGTGTCGCTAACAATTACAACAACGGGCAATTGCCTGCCTGCTTCGGTTACAAAACAAATTATGATAAATGCGGCACCCGTTGTTAGTTTTTCAGCTGCCACAGTTTGCGTTGGTCCGGTCCAGTTCTTCGATATGACCAACCAAAATGGAGGCACAACATTGATTTCATGGGATTGGAATTTCGGAGATCTTACCTCCGGACTTAACAATACATCACAGATTCAACATCCAATTCATGTTTTTAGTTCAGCGGGAAATTACAATGTCGAACTGATTGTTGCAAATACAAATGGATGTAAGGATACACTGATATCCGAGGTTATCATACAACCATTGCCCGGGGTTGATTTCTCTGCCGGAATTTCCTGCGCATCTGATACCACCTGCTTTGCAGTTAACACCGCTGCAACGCAAATGGGTGCAATAACATCTTTTGAATGGGATCTGAACGGAGATGGGTTTATTGACTCTTATGAACAAAATCCATGTCACATTTATCCTGCTCCCGGTGTAGTAAATGTCACACTCACCGTCACAGATACCATCGGTTGTAAAAATTCGGTGATGCATACAGTGAATGTAAAAGCCACACCAATAGCAGTTTTCAGTACTTCCGGGACGAATTGCTCTAATGATTCTATCCGGTTCGTCAATTATTCCACCTGCTCTTCAGGGTATATCGTCAAATGGATTTGGCAATTCGGCGACGGAACACCTGACAAAGTCATCCATTTTCCGGAAAATCCAAATGTTGCTCACTATTATTACGGATTGGGTCCTTATGCTGTAAAATTAACGGTTGTCAGTTCTTTGGGTTGCGAGGATATAAAATCTGAAACATTAAATCTAACACCTTCACCTCTTGCTCTCTTTACTTATTCGGAACCATGTTTGCTGGCAGATGTTCAATTCTCAGATCTTTCGGCATCCAATGGTGGCGGATCGATCACCTCCTGGGAATGGAATTTCGGAGACCCGGCTTCCCTGTCAAACAATACATCGGTCCTGGCAAACCCAACCCATGCTTTTGCTGCAATGGGAACCTACCAGGTAAGTTTGAAGGTGACCAGTTCCAACGGCTGTAAGAAAGATACAACCATCGCCGTGACGATCAAACCACTCCCCGGTGTTGAGTTTTCCTGGCTGGGATCCTGTACAAACCAGCTGACACAATTTACGGTTGATCCGGCCATGACCAATATACCGACCATAACAACTTACTTCTGGACATTCGGGGATGGCGGATTTTCATTTGAACAGAACCCGGTGCACAATTACCTTGTTACCGGAGTATTTCCCGTAACACTTCACATAACCGACACAAGCGGTTGCTCCAACCATGTAACGCATAATATCACCATTGTGCCATCGCCCCAGGCTTTCTTCTCCAATCCGGGAACGACCTGTTCAAGCGACAGTGTTGCATTTACCAACCTCTCGACCACAACCTATGGTTATATTCAGAAATGGGAATGGGATTTCGGCGATGCTTCACCACATCAGGTGATCTATTTTCCCAACAACCCGGATGTGAAAAAGAAATATGCACTTCCCGGTACATATGCAGTTTCCCTGGCAGTTACAAATTCAAGCGGATGTATTCATACCTTCAGCCATGATGTTACGGTAATCCCAACTCCGATTGCCAATTTCCAGTATACCGATACCTGTGAAAGAACCCTGGTGCATTTCTCGGATGCTTCATTCCCCAATGGGGTAGGGAACATCGTATCATGGAGCTGGAATTTTGATGACCCGGGTTCAGGCATCGATAATACTTCGACATTGCAGAATCCGACGCATATATTCACCAGTGGAAATGCCACTTACCATGTATCCCTCATCATCACCAACTTTAATAATTGCATCGACACGATTGTCAAGCCTGTATTTATCCGTTCTGCTCCCCCGGTTGACTTTACCTATGATTCGAATTGTCTTAATAAACTGGTTAATTTCACTTCCAATCCGGTTGTGATGCCACCCGCCGGAATTGCCTCCTGGGATTGGGATTTCGGCGATAACAGTGCCCACTCTCCAAATCCTGAAACTGCTTCGCATTTGTACCTTGCCCCGGGTACATATCAAGTGGTACTTACAGTGTTCGACGTGAATGGATGCAGCAATTCAATGTCAAAAACGTTGAATATTGTTCCTCCTCCTTCTCCGGGTTTTATTTTTACACCGGCTATATGCGACTCGCTGCCGGTTTTGTTTACAGACCAGTCTGTTATTCCTGCAGGATTTCCCGGGTATATTAACGAATGGATATGGAATTGGGGTGATGGTTCAGCACCTCAGGATATACTTCGGCCGGAGAGTCCCAATGTGAGTCATGTGTTTCCGGGTGGAGTCTACGATTTTAATGTCAAACTTACCGTGATCTCCGAATCAGGTTGCCGGGATTCCATTACACATCCTGTTCATCTTATTCCAACCCCGACGGCTGCATTTGAAGTTGTTTCCGGTACACCTGCCTGTAGCGCCCAGCCGGTGCAGTTTCATGATTTATCTCAAGCCAACAACGGAGGAAGTATCACCGGATGGCTATGGAATTTTGATGACCAGGGTTCTGGAATAAACAATATCTCCACATCCCCCGATCCTGTTCACATCTTTTCCGTTTCTGGTACCTATCATGTCATTTTGATCATTGAAAATGGCAACGGATGCAAGGATACCATCGTACAAGCCTTAACCATTAACGACAGACCAGTGGCTCAGTTTTCTTTCTCAGCTACAAGGTGCCAGGAAGATCCGGTAGCATTTACAAGTCTGTCTTCAACACCGCCTGGTTCAACCATCAGCAGTTATGCATGGAATTTCGGGGATAACGGAACATCTGCCCTGCCATCCCCCCAACACACCTATCTGACCTATGGAACTTTTCCTGTGAAATTATCCATAATCAATTCAAATGGTTGTGTTGATTCAGTAATACAGCAGGTATTGGTAAATCCAAAACCGGTGGCTGATTTTTCTGTTTCCGCTGTTAGGTGCACAGGCAGCCCCGTGAATTTCTCTGATAATTCCTTTATCCCGTCTGGCTTCACCGGTATTATAACAAGCTGGCTATGGGATTTTGGAGATGCAACAACCTCTGTTGTACAGAATCCTTCACATGTTTTTGCCGGTACAGCCAACAGTTACCTGGTAAGGCTTACTGTAACCTCCACAACGGGTTGCACAGGGTATATCGAAAAGCCTGTAACACTGATCTATTCTCCAATCGCCAACTTTAGTCAGACTGGTGTATTGTGTGATCATCAACCGGTTCAATTTAACGATCTTTCAAATGCCAACGGTGGCGGTATTATTCAAAGTTGGTTGTGGAATTTCGGCGATCAGCCTTCGGGTAGCAACAATACCTCAACCTTGCAAAATCCGACCCACCTGTTTTCGGGTATGGGCCCTTATCCGGTCACTCTGATCGTAACCAGTGCGAATGGGTGTAAGGATACCCTGCTTCCCATTCCGGTTATATCACTTGCAGCCAGGCCTGTTGCCTTGTTCACTGCCTCAACCATACGGTGCCAGGGCGATCAGATTTTATTTACCAGATGCCCCGTCTCCGCACCGTCGCCGGTCAGGCCCAGCCACCGTACCGCCAGATCGCCGACGACTTGCGGCAGCAGATCATCAGCGCGCGCTGGGCGATCTGGGCGCAACTGCCCTCG
>CAZKCK010000108.1:0-14386 GCA_964550695.1 uncultured Bacteroidales bacterium
AAATATCAACAAAATCAAGCCTTTCAGAAGATTTGTTAACTAAACGACATTGATTAAAAATTCCAAAATAAGCACACCAGCACATTCTCACATTTCCAAATCTTCATATTTTCATATCATCACATTTCCACATTCTCACATTTCCAAATCTTCACATTCTCAAATCTTCACATTTCTTCTGTTTTATGTTTTTCCGTAGTTTCGCTCAATAAATAAAGCACTGTTTCAAGCTTCAATAAATGAACCTATTTAGAAGAACTGTACTAAAACTGACTGTACTGCTGTTGTTGTTATTGGCTGTTAATCAGGTTTATAAATTAACATTCTGGAAGAAGGATATCAGCCGGCATGGCGATGTGCTCGAAAACCTCTGGCAGGTTGACACAACTTCAGATGCCATCTATTTTGGAGAGTCCTCAAATTTTCATGTGCCTGAAGGCGACACCGTTAAGCACAGAATAAGTTACATTCTTGATGAACTGATGCCTGATGTAAAACTTGCAACCGTCGACAATGCAGGGCTGCATGCCGGAACCTATCTTGCGGTGATGCGTAACATTCCGGATGAAATGAAGCTGAAATTTGTAGTGGTTACAATGAATTACAGATCGTTTGACGCTACCTGGCGCTATGCTGATTTTGAGAACTATCTGGCCAAAACCAACCGTATGCTTGAGCCCGGCCTGCCTGTCATCAATAAATTCAGGGTATCGCTCAGGGATTATGATAACCGCACAACAGCCGAACGGGAACTTCAGGTGAAAAATGCCTGGAAAAATGAAACATTCAGCATCCCCGGATTTCCATACAATAATGTCATATCATGGGATTCGGCCATGGCCTGGGGTACCTGGAAACAATCCAATCCATTGCTCAATGATACCACCATCCCGCTGGCCTGCCACTACATCAAGAATTTTGCATTTGTAATCGATACAAATTCCAATCAGCGCATCAGCGATTTTGACCAAATTGTTGATTGGGGTAAGAAAAGGGGTGTTAAAGTGGTTTTTAATCTGCTTTCAGAAAATATGCATGAAGCCGGTTCTCTCGTTGGCGATGAACTGACAGGAATGGTTAACCGGAACCGGGATTTACTTGTAAAGCGGTATTCGGATAGAGGGGCAATTGTTGTGGATAATCTCTCAAAAGTTCCCGATTCGTGCTTTGTTGACAGAAACTGGCCAACCGAGCACTACAACCTTTCGGGTAAAACCATTGTAGCCCAGTCAGTTTATGAAAGCCTCAGACAATATAAACTTGCAAAATAACCGATGATCCGGCATTATTCACTGGTAAAATTTCATCGTAATTTCAGGTGTCCGGTTTCGAAACAACTGTGTACGTTATTAAACAGGAGCACATTTTTAACCTTTGAGCAAAAACTCATTTAATTATAAAACAGATAGTTGTATTTTTGGTCTGATTTATGAAAACAGACCGCCACATTAATTAATCAGAACCTATGAATAAAAAATTCATTTTGGGAATGCTGATCGCATTTTCCACCCTATTTTCAACCGTTTTTGCCGGTGATCCACCTGATGATAAGCAAAAGAAACCCATTGATCCTGCTAACATTGATATCACTGTGATGCCGGGGAACGATTTTTTTAGCTATGCCAATGGAATCTGGCTTCGCAACAACCCAATCCCCGATCAGTATACCAGTTACGGGGCTTTTACCGAGTTATTTGAAGAAAACAGAAAAGTGCTGCAGGAACTGGTGTTAGAAGCATCTAAAGCCAAAACCGAGAAAGGTTCGGTGAAGCAGAAAATTGGTGATTTTTACCGTTCAGGTATGGATACCATTGCCATTGAAAAGGCTGGAATCAGCCCGCTACTTCCTGATATTAAACGTATTGATGCCATATCGGATGCTTCTGGTGTTTCTGCGATGGTGGGCTATATGCAGAGCAAAGGCGTTTATCCGATGTTTTACATATTCAGTTCAGCCGATCCCAAAAACAGTGATATGGTTATCCTGAATTTTTATCAGGGAGGTCTCGGGCTTCCTGAAGTGGATTATTACAACGAGAAGGATTCATCAATGCTGGAAATCAGAAATGAATATAAAAAACACGTTGCCAAAATGTTCCAACTTTCGGGAGAATCTGCACAAGCTGCAGAAAAAATGGCCGCAACAGTCTATGGCATTGAATCAAAGTTTGCTGATAATTCGCTGAGTATGATCGAAAAGCGTGATCCAAACAAGACGTATAATAAGATGACTTATGCTGAATTGAAAGCCAAAACCCCCGGATTTGACTGGGAAGCCTATTTTAAAGCTGTTGGAGTTCAAAGCCCGGGTGATATAAATGTAAGGATGCCTGACTTTATGGCAGCCGTTGCAAAAATGGTCGGCGAAATAAATGTTGCTGACTGGAAGGTTTATTTGAAATGGAATCTGATTGACAATTCAGCATCTTATCTGAGTTCGGAATTTGTTAAACAGAACTTTGAGTTTAACAATGCATTTTTATCAGGCCAGAAAGTGATGCAACCCCGTTGGAAGCGGGTGTTGAACGCTACAAGCGGCGGGCTGGGAGAAGCTATTGGTAAATTGTATGTTGAAAAGTATTTTCCTCCTCAGGCAAAGGAGCGTATGGTAAGCCTTGTTGAAAATCTCAGGATTTCATTGGGTGAGCGTATCACCAAACTGGAATGGATGTCAGAACCAACCAAAAATCTTGCGCTCGAAAAACTTTCGGCAATGCGTGTTAAAATTGGTTATCCTGACAAATGGGTCGATTATACATCCCTTGATATTGCTGCAGGTTCCTACGTTCAGAACATCTGGAATGCCAACAACTTTGAGTTTAAACGTGATTTGGCCAAGGTTGGCAAGCCCGTCGACAAAGAAGAGTGGGGAATGACCCCCCAGACAGTGAATGCCGGCTATAGCCCTTCACAGAATGAAATCATGTTCCCTGCCGGTATTTTACAACCCCCTTTCTTTTACCTGAATGCCGATGATGCTGTAAATTATGGAGCCATAGGTGTGGTAATCGGGCATGAAATGACACATGGTTTTGACGATCAGGGCAGAAAGTATGACAAAAATGGCAACCTGACAGATTGGTGGGCCGCTGAAGATGCTGAAAAGTTTAATGTGAAAACAAAAATCCTGGTTGATCAGTATAATTCATATAAAATGCTTGATTCATTGCATGTGAATGGCGAAATGACTTTGGGTGAAAATATAGCCGATAATGGAGGTTTGCACGTTTCTTATCAGGCTTTTAAGAAAACTTTGGAAAAACAGGATTCAAAAAATGGAAATATTGACGGATTTACTCCCGAACAGCGTTTTTTCTTGTCATATGCCACCATCTGGAAAGAAAATATCAGGGATAAAGCGCTGCTACGCCTGATAAAGGAAGACGTTCATTCGCCAGCACAGGCACGCGTAAACAGAGCGTTGTTTAACATTGATGAGTTTTATAAAGCCTTTAATATTTCAGAAAAATCAAAACTTTTTGTGCCTTTTAACGAAAGAGCAAAAGTTTGGTAAGATTTTTGTAGCTAACTAAACAGCAGTTTTGGTTAAAAACTCATAATTTTTGGTTAGTGATGAAGGTTGGGCGCCGTCGGGAGACGAGGCCCAATCGTATTTTAGGGATGTTCTGTAATTGGCTATTTGTTTACCTGTCAGTGTTTTATGAATATTTTTATTGCATTTTTATTTGTGGGACACTTGAATTTTCTTAATTTATAAAGGAGTTTTTTAATTTTTGTTTGAATAAAACCACTCCTTGATTTTTTCCCCTTTTGAAAATTCTGCCCGATATCGTAAATTTCCGTCCGGGTAATATAAATCCCAGATACTATCTTTTACACCATTTTTGAATTTTCCTTCAATCTGAAGTACTCCAAAAGGATCATATTTTGCCCATTTTCCTTCCGGATTTCCATTTACATAAGTTTGTTCCCATCTTTTTTTTCCACGTCTGCCAAAAACCAATACACTTCCATTTGCTTTTCCATTGGTAAAATTGATTATGTATTTTACCTGTCCGCTTTGGTAGAACGATTTATAAACACCATTATAATGCTGGTTTTTAGAAGTTTTAAATAAACCGACACCTTTGTCCCAAAATATTTCGTTGTTGTTTTCTGATTTTAACTTGTTAACAGGTAGGTAATTGATTCCGGCTTCGTCCACCATTTTTACGGCAACATGCTCATTGTCAATAATTTTATTTTCAAATAGCCATAACATAACCACAACCAAAATGGTTATCACCATTAATCCGATGCTGAAAATTCTGGCTGAAATGGTTTTCATATGTGTAATGAATTGCTGATGCAAACCTAATGTAATAAATGTTGAAAAGCAAAAAAACCACTTCGCATTGCTGAGAAGTGGTTTTTAAATGCCGTCAGGAAATTTACTTGTTATACTATTTCATGTTCGGATTTTTAGCTGATTTGCTTAAATCGCTTGGCATCAGCGTAATTTGAATAATGTTCTTGCCACTGTAATATTTTTGGGCACATTCTTTAATTTGCTGAAGTGTAAGCGATTTAATTTGCGCTTCATACTGAAGGATGCTTTCAAATGGCTCTCCATCAAAGGCTCTGGCTGGTAAGCTGCCGATCCAGAAATTATTTTCCTTGAGGTTTTCCGCTCTGGTTTTCAGCTTATTCTCAATAAAATTGTTGAGTTGTTTTTCGTCAGGTCCGGTGGTGCGGAGTTTTTCAATCTCGTTTAAAACAATTCCCGAGAGTTTTTCAGCATTTAAAGGATCGCAATCAAACCTGATATTAAGCTGGTAATTGGGTTTGGGGTACTTGTTCTGGGAAGTATAAACACTAGCGCCATAGGTGCCACCTTCTTCTTCACGGATGGTTTCGATATACCTGAAACTCAGAATGTCGTTAATGGCAGATAATGCCATCCTGTCAACAGGGTCATAAGTGTAATTGCCGGATAGAGCAATGTATACCGTAGCCTTAGCGTCTTCCATATCCCTGACAACAGTTTTCTTAACTATACCCGTTGGTGGATTGATATTGAGATCTTTCCAGTTTTCATCACGTTTAACAGCCGGCAATCCCCCAAGGTATTTTTCAATATGTGGTTTTGCACTCTTCAGATCAAAGCTGCCGACAAAGAAAAAAGTAAAGTTGTTGGCATCCACAAACCTTTCTTTGTATATGGCTTCCATCATTCTGAGGTCAGCTTCTGATAAGCGCTGCACATTCAGGGGTTTACGGAATGGGCTGTAATTGCTGGTTGTTACTGTAATGGTATCGTTGAATGCAGTTTCAGGATTAAGGCTGCTGTTTTCAAGGAAGCCTTTCATGCGGTTTATAAATGAACCAAAAGCATTTGGATCAGCTCTGGGAGCAGTAAACGACAAATAAGTAAGTTGCAGAAGGGTCTCAAAATCAGCTTTTGATGAACTGCCGTTGAATCCTTCCTGTAATTCCCTTAAAAACGGGTTCAATTGGACTATTTTTCCACTCAATAGTTTTTGAAGCTGAATGTTGTCAAAATCACTCAGTCCGCTCTCACCAATAACCGATGATGCAAAATTGGCAGAAAGGTTTTCGCTGGCCGGATACAGGGATATACCACCAGTGCTATAGGCAGTCATCTTAATTTCATCTTCTTTAAAATCAGTGGGTTTTAAATAGACTTTTATGCCGTTTGACAGGGTCCATTCTGTCATTCCAAGATTTTCGATGGTTGCTTCTTTTATTACTTTACCCGGGGTTGGCTCTTTCGAAATTAGTGGTTTGTTTGAAACCTTGTCAACATAGGCATCCACATTTTCTTTTTCAACTGAAGCAACTGCATCAAGCACCTGCTGTTCGGTAGGATAAATAAGGCCTTCTTTATCCGGCCCCTGAATGATGATTACCCGATTTTTGGAGGTAATCCATTTGGCCGGCAGACTGTTTATTTCGCTTAACTGAATGCCCGGCACCAATTGCCCGGCGAGATGATAATTTTGTTCTGCCCCAGGAATAGGTTCCTGTTCAAGAAAATTGCTGAAATAGCTCCATACAAATTGGTCTGAACGTTGTTTGTTGCGCTCAGTATATTGGTTTTCGTACATTCTTAACAACTCTTCCTTGGCTCTTTCGAATTCGGTGGCTGTAAAGCCATGGCGTTTAACCCGCTCGTTTTCGGCAACCAGTGTCTTTAAAGTGCTTAGTTGTTCACCACTTTTACATACAGCAAATGAACGGAATGCATCTTTTGACTTTACCAGTGAAGAATAATACGTATAGGCATATACAAATGGCGGAGTTGGTGACTGTAACAATTCGTTCAGGCGGGCATTCATCATCTGGTTATAAAGGCCGTAGATCAATCCCTGACGGTAGTAACCCATGTTTTTTTCGCCTGCCGGTTCATGTTTATAGCATAATTGTACGGAGGAATATTCTGCTTCCTTGTCTTTTTCAATTGAAACAAGGGTCTGTTCATGGTCAGGAAGTTTTACAATCTCTCTGGCTTTTTTGGTAGCATGTTCAGGCAGGGTTGAAAATAGTTTTTCAATTTTTTGTTTAATTACTGCAGGGTCAAAATCGCCAACTGCTATGATGGCCTGTAAATCAGGACGGTACCATTCATTGTAAAAGCTGGTAAGTGTCTCGTATTTAAAATTGTCAATTATGCTTACATCTCCAATAACGTCATGTGTGGCATATTTTGAGTTAAAATAAAGTTTTTTATCACTTAGTTTGCTCATGCGTTCCATGGCACCTCTTCCTGTGCGCCATTCTTCATGAATTACGCCACGTTCAGCATCAATTTCTTCTTTTTCGAACAGGATATTGCCAGCCCAGTCATATAAAATCATAAGAGAAGTATCAATATGGGCGGGATCGCTCACAGGCACTTTCTGAAGCATATATGCCGTTACATCGTGGCTTGTGAAAGCATTGATTTCAGGGCCAAACTTCATGCCGATTGATTGCAGATAATTGATTATCTGTTTTTTGTGAAAATTTTTGGTGCCATTGAATGCCATGTGCTCACAAAAATGAGCCAATCCGTTCTGGTCATCATTTTCAAGGATTGCTCCGGCATCAACCACAAGGTAAAATTCAGCACGGTCTTTCGGAAGCTCATTTTTGCGGATATAATAAGTCAGCCCGTTGTTTAGCTTTCCTATCAACACACCTTTGTCCACCGGAACAGGATTCTCCGGATTGAATGCCGTTTGGCCAAATGCAAGCAAACCTGTTGCTATTGCAAGAAATAATACGATTAGTTTTCTCATGATTTTGATTGATTTAATTCAGAAGCAACAAAAGTAGCAAATTTGAACAATACTGAACGCAGCCTAAGAAATCTGTAATTTGACTGCTAAATCCATAAATATCTTTACGTTAAAATGAGCCGGAGTATTTCCGGTTTTTCATTGACTGTTCAATCTCCGCAAACGGATAAATATTTAGTAACCAAACAGCGAAAATAAGAACATTTTTTGAATGTAAAATAAAGTCAGTGAGTGATTTAAACAATGATTTATAAAACTGTTGATAATTTTTTAAGTCATATCAATGCTTTTTTTTATCTTCTCCGAAAAAAACCGTAACTTCGCAGCTAATTAATTGTATTATAATTATTTGATTATGAGCGACGAAGAAAAAAGCCCTTTGGCCAATGAATCTTATACTGCAGATAATATCCAGGTTCTTGAAGGCCTAGAGGCTGTTAGAAAGCGACCTGCAATGTATATTGGTGATACTGGCTTTAGAGGGTTGCACCATCTTGTATATGAAGTGGTTGATAACTCTATTGATGAGGCTCTCGGAGGTTATTGTAATAATATTGAAGTAGTTATTCATACTGATGACTCCATTACCGTCCGCGACAATGGTCGTGGAATTCCGGTGGATATGCACGAAAAAGAACAACGGTCAGCACTGGAAGTAGTTATGACTGTGTTGCATGCCGGTGGTAAGTTCGATAAAGGCTCATACAAGGTTTCGGGTGGTTTGCACGGAGTGGGTGTTTCATGCGTTAATGCACTGTCTGAGGATTTGTGGGTTAAAGTTTACCGCGATGGTAAAATATATTTTCAGGAATACCATTGCGGTAAACCGGTTGAATCAGTGAAGGTTATTGGCGAAAGTGACGGTGCAGGTACTGAAACACATTTTAAACCTGACTCTTCTATTTTTACAACAACAGTGTACGATCCGGAAGTACTATTGGGCCGATTGCGTGAACTGGCGTTTCTTAATAAGGGTATACGCCTCACGCTAACTGATCTGCGCACTACAACCGACAAGGGTGAGACATTTTTTAAGGAATTTTATTCCGAAAAGGGCCTGATAGATTTTATTGAGTATCTGGATGAAACCCGCGAAAAACTCATCCCCGAAGCCATCTATATGGAGGGTGAGCGTAGCGGAACGCCCATGGAAATTGCAATGCAATACAACACTTCCTTTTCTGAAAACATACATGCCTACGTAAACAATATTAATACGCATGAAGGGGGTACCCACCTTGCGGGTTTCAGACGCGGGCTTACCCGTACACTTAAATCATATGCAGAGAAATCGGGAATGTTGAAGAATCTTAAATTCGACATTAACGGTGATGATTTCCGTGAAGGACTTACTGCCATTATTTCCGTAAAAGTTGCGGAGCCTCAGTTTGAAGGCCAGACCAAAACCAAACTTGGTAACAATGAGGTAATGGGATATGTGGATATGGTTGTTTCAGAGGGGCTTACCAATTATCTTGAAGAGCATCCCAAAGAAGCAAGAACCATTGTGAATAAAGTAATTCTTGCTGCTACTGCACGTCATGCAGCACGGAAAGCCCGTGAACTGGTTCAGCGCAAAAGCATTCTCTCCGGTTCGGGGTTGCCGGGTAAAATGGCCGACTGTTCAGAGCGGGATCCGCAACAGGCTGAAATTTATCTGGTTGAGGGTGATTCTGCAGGAGGAACTGCCAAGCAGGGACGTGATCGCAAGTTTCAGGCAATTCTCCCGCTCAGGGGTAAAATTCTGAATGTTGAAAAGGCCATGCAACACAAAATATATGACAGTGAAGAAATAAAAAATATCTTTACTGCTCTGGGGGTAAGTATTGGCACTGAGGATGATACTAAGGCGCTGAATCTGGCCAAACTCAGGTACCACAAAATCATCATCATGACCGATGCTGACGTTGACGGTAGCCACATTGCCACACTCATCCTTACATTTTTCTTTCGCTACATGAAAGACCTGATCGAAAATGGCTACGTTTACGTTGCCACCCCACCGCTCTACCTTGTAAAACGCGGAAATACCGAGCGGTACTGCTGGACGGAAGAAGAACGCGCAGTAATTGTTGCTGAATTGTCAAAAGACGGATCAGAAAAAGGTGTGCATATTCAGCGGTACAAAGGTCTTGGTGAAATGAATGCAGAGCAGTTGTGGAGCACAACCATGAATCCCGAATTCAGGACTTTAAGGCAGATTACCATTGACAACGGAACTGAGGCTGACCGGATTTTCTCAATGCTGATGGGTGATGAGGTTCCGCCACGCAGAGAATTTATTAAGAAAAATGCAAAATATGCAAATATTGATGTATAAATCAGTTTGCTGTTAAAACACTACTCACAAATGATTAATCCGGCTTCTGGGCCGGATTTTTTTATAAGTTATCTGAAGGATATTCACCAAATTTCTTTTCGAGTATCATACGTCGGTATTGAAAAATTTCATCAATCTGCCGCCGGATGAACAGCTTGTTGGCCAATGCGCCAAGGAATCCCATCGGAGGCTGGTAACTCACGATGTCAGTCATCAGAACACCTCCCGTAATGGATTCAATCCAATGTTCATGATGCCACATAGCATAGGGTCCGATGCGTTGCTCATCAATAAAATACTTACGGTCAAGCACATGCGTTATTTCAGTAACCCATGTGGTTCTGAACCCGGGGAGTGGGCTCACACGGTAGCCAATTATCAATCCCGGATACATTTTAAAGTCAGGTAATTCTGTGAAAATCCTGAAGTTCATTCTGAGCGGGGTAATCTCTTTCAGATTCACTGGTGAGGAGATGAAATCCCATACTTCATTAATTTCCCGGGGAATTTTTAATTCAGCTTTATATTGGAAGAATGCCATAAAGTATTTACAAATAGATTTTTATAACAAACATACAAATGGGGGAGCGTATTGTTCTGTTATACCCATAAAAAAACCGCTACCTGTACGGAAGCGGTTTTAACAAGTGAAGCGGGTGATTACCTGTTCACGAGTTTCAATTCTTGCATTACGTAGTTTGATTTGGCAAACTTATCAATAATAAAAAGCACATAGCGTATATCCACATTTATAGTACGTTGCAGATCCGGTTCATATGCTATATCTCCGCTCATTGCTTCCCAGTTACCATCAAAAGCTAATCCAATAAGTTCTCCTTTGGCGTTTAATACAGGGCTTCCTGAATTACCGCCTGTAATGTCATGTGTGGTAAGGAAGCACACATGAAGTGTGTCGTTTTGGCCATAAGGACCAAAATCTTTCTTCTGGATAAGTTCCTTTAAGCGTTGAGGAACCACAAATTCATAATTATTCGGGTCTTCTTTTTCAAGAATTCCCTGTTGTGTGGTAAAATAGTTGTACTCAACGGCATCAGAACCGGTATAATCCTGAACCTGCCCATAGGTTATGCGCATGGTTTGGTTGGCATCAGGGTAGAATTTTTTGTCGGGTTGCATTTCTCTTAAACCTGCCATAAACAGGCGGCGGGCAATTTTAAGCATATCGTTTGCAGGATCAGCCTCTTTGGCAATTTCTTTGCTTTTTTGCTGAAAAGCTTTTGCAAGCAGATATATTTTTTCTTTTTTATAAACTGATAATGAGGGATTTCTAACGAAATCATTGGCAGCTTCAGCGTTTCTGAAAACCGATTTTTCAAAAACTTCGGCAGCGAATTTTTTAAAGTCACCTTTATATTTCATTGCCAGTTCTTTAAAATATTCCGGTTGTTGATCGGGCTGAACATTTTTGTAAAAAGTTTCGAGCATTGCCGCAAGAAGTTTCTGATCAGTGCCTGGATTATAATTTTTATAATAAGCTTCAAGTTTTTCTTTTGCAGCAACCTGAAGATCGTTTAATTTGGTTTTATCTGATTTTTTGGCCTCCAGCAGTTCCCTTAAATCTTCAAATTTTTGCGAGAGTCCAAGTATTTCTGCGCCAAAAGCTGCTTCACGGTAATACACATTTGCCAGATTGGTTTTACGTAGTTCAGTATAAGCCTTCTGAAAATCAATAAGTACATTTCCGTAAACAGCTTTACGGGCCGGATCAGCTTCAACCCATTTTGAAAATTCATCTTCAAGAGCTTTCTTTTTATCAGCAACTTTCAGGCGTTTAAGCCCTTTGGTCTGACCAATATAGTACTTCCAGTAGTTTGCAATGCCAGCATGTTTTGAGGCATATTTAATTCTGATGGCTGGATCGGCCTGCATATCAGCCATCATAATATCGAGCTTCTGCCGTCTGATATCCACAATGGTGGGGTTCGTCTGTTCGATGGCCATTTTAACTCCTTTAGAAGCCAGATATCGGTCGGTTCGTCCGGGGTAGCCCATAATCATTGCGTAATCACCTTTTTCAGCACCACCGATATTTATTGGCAAAAAGTGTTTTGGTTTTAGCGGAACGTTTATTTTTTTATACACGTTCGGATTTCCGTCTTTGTCAGCATATACCCTGAACATCGAAAAGTCACCGGTATGGCGTGGCCACATCCAGTTATCAGTATCAGCACCAAATTTACCGATTGATGAAGGCGGCGTTCCCACAAGCCTCACATCGTTATAAGTCAGGTATACAAAAAGATAAAACTCGTTGCCATTGTAAAAATCTTTTACAACTGCATTGAATTTGGTTCCTTCAGTAGCCTCTTTCACGAGCTTTTCGCGGCGTTCGTTCAAAAGCTTAACTCTTTCAGCTTCAGGAGTTTGGTACGTAATTCCATCAAGCATTTTTGCAGTTACATCTTCAAAATGGTCTAAAAACTGAACGCTCAGGCCTTCTATCGGTAATTCTTCCTGTGGTTTGGTTGCCCAGAAACCATTGGTAAGATAATCATTGGCAATATCACTAACGGACTGAATGGCACCATACCCGCAATGATGGTTGGTAAGGATAAGTCCCTGATCTGAAATTATTTCACCCGTGCAGCCACGTCCAAACAAAATAATGGCATCTTTCAGGCTTGAATGGTTGGCACTGTATATTTCTTCGGGAGTGAGTTTCAACCCTGACTTTTGCATGTCAGTATAATTGAGGCGGTCAATCAGGAAGGGCAGCCACATGCCTTCATCGGCCCTGAGGAAAGAAGGTGCCAAAAGTGAAAGCGTCAGGAACAGACGGATGGCTTTCTTGAAAATATTGGTCTTTAAATAGTTCATAAATACATTATTGGGTTAAACAAATTTATCTCCTTTTTCTGTTTTCACATCATTCACGATGTCGCGAAGCTGCTGTTCATCTTCTTTTTTGCAGATGAGCAGCACATGTTCGTCTTCAACAACAATATAATTGTCAAGACCTTCTATCACAACCAGTTTGTCTTTTGGCATGTTCACCACACAATTATATGTTCCGTAAGTCATTACGTTGTTGCCTACAATTGCATTGCCGTTAGCATCTTTATTGCGGATAGCATAGAGTGATCCCCAGGTGCCGAGGTCAGACCATCCGAAATCTGATGACAGGGTATATACATTATCAGCTTTTTCCATCACGCCGTAGTCGATCGAAATGCTTTTGCAGATCATATATGCATGATCAATGAAATCTTTTTCTGCTGGTGTTCCGTAGCGCCCGACTCCGGCTTTAAAAATGGAATCAACTTCCGGCAGGTATTCTTCAAATGCTTTTTGAATTGATCTGAGTTTCCAGATAAAAATGCCGGCGTTCCATAAAAAGTCGCCACTTGCAACGAATGTTCTGGCAAGGTCAAGGTTGGGTTTTTCGGTAAATGTTTTAACTTTTTTAATCCGCTGATCGGCGCCGGGAATTTCTTCTTCCATAAACTGTATGTACCCGTACCCGGTATCAGGGCGCGAAGGCTTTATGCCAAGCGTGAGCAGCCAGTTGTTTTTTTCAGTGGCTTCAAGTGCGGCAGTTATTACTTTGGTGAAGGTTTCTTCCTTTAATATTACATGATCAGATGGTGCAACAATAATATTGGCATCCGGATTCACCTGAGCAATGCGATAATTGGCATATGCAATGCAGGGCGCGGTATTGCGGCGTGAAGGTTCGCAAAGGATATTTTCTGCACGCATTTCGGGGAGTTGTTCCTGTACAAGATCCCTGTATATTTCACTCGTAACCACATAAATGTTTTGCGGCGGACAAACATCGGTAAACCGTTTGAAGGTACGCTGTATCAGCGTTTCACCGGTTCCAAGGATGTCGATAAACTGCTTGGGGCGAGCTGTACGGCTCATGGGCCAGAAACGGGCACCGATACCACCGGCCATTATAACACAGAAGTTGTTCTGATTCATAATTTTATGTATTTTTTCTGACTTAAATTAATTTCTGAATGAATAAGCGAATTATACTTTTCAGTTTGACGGAAGGTTTCAACAAAGGTTCAAATATACAAATAATCAATTACACAGCCTCTTTTATTTCGGCAAGGGGACTGAAAAGGTAAATCCGGTTATTATCAAGACTAACGCATCGGTATCTTTTGCGTACCAGATCAACTTTGCGGAAGAGACGACCATTGTAAATAAACACGGTACCATTGCTCAATTCGCTAATGGTTGCAACTTTGGGTTTGTTTTCATATGACCGCAACACAAGCATCAATTCCATATCAACGCTGGTCGAAGCATATCCTTTGGTTGTGTGACGTTCAAAAGCCAGTTTTACATCTTCAGGAAAGACTGCTGCAGCAATAAATGGCATTGAAATCAGCCTGAATTCATGGTTCCATTCAGTCCCGTGCGGCAGAACACGTTTCTTGTATTTTTCGCGTACCATCATATGGGCAAGTTCATGTAACAGGGTGATCAGGAACTGGTAAGGATGCAGGTTATGGTTGATGGAAATGGTATGTTTTATACCATTTTTATTGTATATATAATCGCCGAGTTTCCCGCTTCTTGCTCTGGTAACTTTTAAATGCACTTTGTTCAGCCTGATACAATCCATTATCATGTCAACAGCACCTTCGGGAAGATGTTTCGATAGAAAAATACGTTCTTCAGAAGGCTTTACAACAGGCATAAACAGGATCAGATTTGAAATCGTTCATGGTAAATGACGGGCAATCAGCGCATTTTTCCTTTTTCTTTTTTAAAGATCGTTTGTGATGCCTTGTTGTGGAACAGGCTGTTAAAAATGCAAGTAATATGCAGAAAATCAGCAAAGAAAGTA
>CAZKCK010000109.1:0-14333 GCA_964550695.1 uncultured Bacteroidales bacterium
CTTGTAAACATCATTTGCAAAAGTTGAATTCTTCCAGGGATTGTAAGTAACATTTGATGTGATAAGCTTTCCATCACCACATGGGTTGTCGGTGATTTCAGGTCCTTTATCGCTGTCCCAGTAGTTTCTCAGGGCAATAACTTCGTTAGTTCCGTTATTGTAAACTGCCTCATCAACACTGGTTCCTGCAAAGATATTATTCAACACAACGTTGTTAGTACCGGGGGTATTGAAAAAGATACCCTTTTGGCCATCATTGATGATGGTATTGTTCTGGATAAGAAGATCATGGATTCCGGACCCGGCTTCTATGGCGTACAAGGCGTTACTATTGTCAATAGTCATACCCTGCAATGTAGCTCCGGATTTTGCTATCGTAAACACACCGGAAGCAGAGCTTCCATTCACAAGGGTGGTTACACCGGCACCGGATATGGTCACGTCTTTATTTATAACGACGTTTTCAGCATAAGTACCTGCAGCCACATTCACGGTTCCAAGAGTTTTAACAACCTTGAATCCCTGATTGATCGATTGTTTTGGCCCGGTTCCGGCTGGTAAATTATCTGAAGTTTCTCCTGTGTTGGTATTGCTTCCTGAGGTTGCAACATAAACAACCGCAAGAGAGTCGCCATAGGCAGCAAACGGTGAAAAACCGGTAATTCCGGAAACTGTCACAGCATTTGTACCAAACGAAGCACTACCGGCACTTACCCAATCTGTTCCGTTATATCTGGCCAGTACGGGCTGAACAGGACTGCCATTGAAGTTTTCACCGGCATTCCAGTTAAACACAACCGAACCTGTACCTGATCCACTTCTGTTGATATTCCATTGTAGTTTTACAAAATCAGGTGAAGGTACAGGAGATACAAAACCTGCAAGGGAAGTCACTGATTTCAGGTTTACCGAGAAGTCAGCAGCAGAAGAATTGCCAATTGACAAAGGAGTATAACCTGAGATATAACCAACAGGGAATGTAGCAGGGCTGGTTACACCTTTAATCGTAAATAATCCGGTACCATCGGCAACTACATAATTCGCAGCACTTCCGGTTGCCGAATTCACGGTGAGGTTATTGGATCCCAACGTTAATTTACCACTGGTTAAGGTAAGGGTATTGATGATCCGGTTGCCGGTCAGCGTGACACCCTGTCCATCGTTATTAACAGTAACATTAATTGCTGCAGCGGGATTGCCTTCATGCAATTCAAATTCAGTATTTAATGCTGCAGTTCCTGAATAGATAATGTTCGCAATGTTTTCATACGATGGTTCGGCTGATAGATGGCCTCCGGTACGGATAATGGTTTTATTGTTCTTGATAACAATATTGTTTGTTGCACTATTTGCAAGTGTCCCTTGATTTAGTTGCAATTGATTAAATATTGTAATCGATCCAATTAAGGTAGTTGTTGCACTGTTTTCAATAAACAATGACCCCAGGGTCGTAGCAGGGAGATTACCTGCAGTGCTTCCTTTCACCACCAAATCAGAAGTTGAAGTTCCGGCCAGAATTCCACCAGCAGCAATGCTCATCGGATTGTTAATGGTAAGCATATTGTCCTCGCCAATGGCAAAAGCGCCACTGGTAAGCGTAAGCGTACCTTTCACATCAAGGTCTCCAATCATTGATACGCCATCAGTGCGGTTGATGGTCAGGTCATCCAATTCGGTAATGTTAACAAGATTGTAAGCATCAGACCCATTGAAAACAAGGCTGGACGATGCTCCTGCATAGATGTAGGAATTATCAGTAGAAGTTATGGTACCGTCAAATGTGAATGTATGACCACCCACATTCAAAGCGCTTGCATCTGAAGAAGACGCAAAACCACCGGCTACCGAAGCATCAGCACCCAAGGTAATGTTGCCTGAGTTTTCAATTTGACCAAAAGTTACTATCTGTGAATTTGAAAGAACACCTGCATTAACATTTAATGCATAAATGTCCATTTCGGTAGCAATATCAAATGATCCGGATGAATTGATAATCAAACCACCCAATGCCGGCGAGCCCGAAAACGCTAAAATACCATGGGTTGTACCACCAAAAGTGAGTGATGACATTCCATCATCATCTTTAAATGTTCCATTTGTACGTGTGTAAGCACCAGATACTGTCAAATTATTGGCTGTACCCAATGTGGTTGAACCAAGTTCAAAAACACCCTCAGTTAAGGTCAGATTGCTTATTACCAATGGATCGGCGCAATATCCCAAGGTTATGGTTTCGCCAATACGATTTACGGTCAATCCCTGCAACGATCCAAGAATATTCATTGTACCGAATACTCCGCTTCCTGCAATATTCAGATTTGAGGAACTTGTACCAATAAGATTTCCAAGACCATCCAAAGCTCCATTGAGGGTTAATATATGCCCGCCCAAACCAAGTTCATCAGCCGGATGATCACCAAGAGCTGAAGGCTCGCTGATTAGAAGATCGTGTGTAAGATTCAGTGTACCATTGATTGTAAGGTCATCGGTCATGGTAACCGTAGCGCTCCGATTGATCGTCAGGTTGTGCAGGTTGTTTCCTTCAATATTGAAATTGGCAACATTTCCTGTTCCGCCCAATGTAAGGTTTGAAGCAATGTCACCTATAAGTGTTCCATTACCTGACCAGATACCATTCAGTGTCAGGTTTTTTGCATTCAAATCAATCTTATCAGTTGAAGCAGCAAGGTTAAGAGCACCGCCCACAACCATATTTCCATTGAGCGTGATGGTTTTACCACCAGTAACAGTGAAATTATTGTTTACGGTAAAAGAGCCTGTTGACTCAAATGTCAGGTTTTTACTGAGGCTTACACTTTCAGCGTAAGTTCCGGGTTCAACCACAATTGTTCCATTCTCTTTAACGGATGACTTGGCAGCAGTGATAGTTGCCTTGGGCCCTCTTCCTGTCAGGTCGGTTTCTAATTCACCGGTATTCAAATCATTACCAGTAGTAGAATTTACATAAACCCTGTCGAGAAGATCACCATAAATAGCAAAGCTTGAGAATGACCCGATGCCGGTGGCTGTAATTGTTTTGGCACCAAGAGCTCCGGTTGTACCTGCTTCTACCCACTCGGTACCGGAAAGACGACCAACAACAGGTGTTGAAGGTGCAACGTTGAAATCTTCTCCAAGGTTCCATTCAAATTTTACAGATGCGTTATCTGGTGCAGAATTGGCAATGTCCCATTGTAACTTCACATAATTGGGTGATGGCACAGGCGCTGTAAAACCATCCATACCTTCAACGTATGTAACAGCAGCTCTATAGGTTGTTGCTGTAGCATTGGTTACAGTTAAAGGTGTGTATCCCATTGAATGTCCTATCGGAAGCAATGTAGCTGTTGTTCCGGGTACAATAAGTTTACCATAACCAGCAAGACTGGTATTGGTTATGACATAACTTAATGCTGACCCACCTGCAATACTGCCAGAGCTCAGATCAAACGTACCCAGGGTTATATTACCATTGGTGAGTGTCAGGCTCGAAAGCCCCAGATCATTCTGAAGTACGATACCGTTGTTGTTATTTAGTGTCAGATTGCCTAAGGTTGTAACATTTGACGGTATAACAATATCGGCAGCTAACCCAGCGATGGTAATGGATGAACCAGCACCACCCAAGAGTGTACCACTGCCTCCGGGAGTAAACAGAATAGGATTCTTCAGTGTAATACGGCTGTTGACCAGGTTGAAACTGCCAGTATTCAGGGTTAAAGCCTGTTCAAGAACAAGATCTCCGGCCAGGCTTGCACCATTGGTGCGGTTGACTACCAGATTTTGTAGTGTTGTAACACTGCCAGGAACCGTAAAGGCATTGGTGCCGTTCAATATAAGGTCAGATAATCCATCGGCAGTAAAACTACCAACACCTCCCAGAGTTCCGGTAAGTGTCAGTGCCTTGCTGTCAAAATCAAAACCACCATTGGTTAATGTAAGGTTGTTGAGTGTGCGATTTCCGCCAAGGGTTACACCAGCACCATTATTAACAGTTACATTTGTTGTTACAGTACCAGTGGGCAATTCAAATCCTGTTGTTATTGCAGACGAGCCTGTATAATTAACATTTACAGATGCAAAAAATGTGGAAGGCTCAGTATCTAAACTACCGCCACTGCGCTCAATGGTTGTTGCATTATTCATGGTCAGGTAACCACTGCCGGCCAAACCCCCGGAAGTCAGCGTCAATTGATTGAATATATTTATATCTCCATCAACAGTAGCACCATTTGCATTGTTAATGATCAGATCTTTCAGATTGCCAACGGCAGGAATGTGAATTCCGGCACCAGAACCGGCAACTTCCAAAGAAGAAGAACCATCTGTTTTCAGGTTTCCTAAAGCTCCGCTTATGGCCTTGTTGATAGTCAATTTGTAATTACCAATAGTGAAATAACCGTTGGTAAGGGTAAGGGTGTTTTTTACATCCAGATTACACGTCATGTTTAAACCGGCTTCCGTATTTGCATCTAATGTACGGTTGACTGTAAGGTTTTTAAGTGCAACAATATTCGTTGGAAGATTAAAAACATCTAGGTCAACACCATTGAATACTAGGCTGGAGGATTCACCGGCATTAAGGGTGCCATAATCACTACCTGTAATATTGCCATTGAGAGTAAATGTATAAGCCCCAACATTTAAAATAGCCGCAGGATCATCTAATGAAAATAATCCGGTTACACTTGCGTCTGCACCTAAATTGATGACAGATAAATTTGAAATAGATCCAAAAGCCACTACGCCAGATGTAGTTAAAGTGCCGTTATTAACAGTAGCTGAACCAACTTCCATCGCTGTAGCAATATTTATTGTTCCGGTAGTATTCAAAAACAATTCAGGAAGAATGGGCGTGCTACCACTAAAAACCAAATTTCCAGTGGTTGCACCACGGAAATCAAGGCTTGCAAGACTAGTAGCAGAAGCATAAAAACTTCCACCGCTCCTGCTGTATGAAGTCTTTATCTTAAGGTTATTGTCACCAAGGTTAAGTTCTCCTGAAGATAATACCAAAGCATTAATTTCCAAAGGATAATCGCAGATTCCTAAAGAAAGGTTCTTGTTAACCGTAAATGTATTTATGGCTCCTGCAAAATTTATTGTTCCTAAAGTACCACTTCCGGCAATTGTCAGGTTTGAAGAACTTGTTCCAACAAGATATCCGTCTCCGGCTATTGCACCAGAAAGCGTCAGGGTATGAGCCCCTATAACAAACAGGTTATCTGCATTGGTGAGGGTAAGTGTCCCGGCAATGCTCAGATCGCAGCCCATTGTGAGTGTTACACTTGCATTGGGAATCGACAATGATTGGCCAACGCTCACAATACCGGATGAAGCAAATGCAATCCCGGTTTTGCTCACTATCAGGGCTTCGTCGTACGATCCGGTTGTAATATTAATCGTTCCACCAACATTTCCCAGTTCAAGCCTGTCAATAGCAGTTTGTATAGTGCTGAACTTATCGCAACTCCAGCCAACAGTGCCGGAATTATACGAAGGATCAACATATACAACAGTTGGAAGGCTGGCTACCGTGATGGTAACCTCATTGGTAGTTACAACATCTGCGGGGCTACAATAAGTGTCAGTCTGTACCAAATGGTATTTGGTTGTTTCGAGCAGAATTCCGGGTTGGTAACTTAGATTGGTTGCCAACGGAATATTATCCCATGCTGATGTACCAGTATTATAAACCTGCCACTGGTAAGTAAATGAAGAGCTTCCACCTGAGGGTGCCCCGGCATTAAGCAGGGCAGGTGTTTTTTTGTAACAAATGTTCTGGTCTGCAGTAGCCGTGCCGGCTACCAATTGACCATGAACGGTGATGGTAACTCCATCAGTATAGACCGTCTGATCAGGATCACAATAAGAGTCGGTTTGTTTTACGCGGTAGGTTCCCGATGCCGTCAATGCTCCAAGAGTTAATGTCAGGCTGGTTTCCGAAAGATTATCCCATCCCGTACCATTATACTTCTGCCACACGTATCCGAAAGTGCCGCTGCCACCGCTGGGTGCATCAGCAACCAATGCGTCCGGGGTTTCTCCGTAACAAATCGTTTGGGCTGTCCCGATAGATCCCGCAACCAGCTGGCCGTGTACAGTGATGGTTACACCATCGGTATAAACAGTCTGGTCAGGATCACAATAAGTGTCGGTTTGTTTTACACGGTAGGTTCCAGATGAAGTCAATGCTCCGAGAGTTAGTGTCAAACTTGTTTCTGAGAGGTCATCCCATGAAGCTCCGTTCTGCTTCTGCCATAAGTAGGTTAAAGTACGGCTGCCGCCACTTGGTGCTATTGCAACCAAGGGTGCCGGAGTTTCTCCATAACAAATCGTCTGTGCTGTTCCAATGGATCCCTTAACCAGTTGATTGAAAACGGTAATGGTTACACCATCAGTATAAGCTATCTGGTCAGGATTACAATAAGTATCGGTTTGTTTAACCCGATAGGTTCCGGATTCTGTTAATGCTCCAAGGGTTAGCGTCAGGCTGGTTTCCGAAAGATTATCCCATGTTGTTCCGTTGTATTTCTGCCAAAGGTAGCTGAAAGTGCCACTACCGCCGGCAGGTGCGTTTGCAACCAAAGGTGCCGGAGTTTCTCCGTAACAGATTGACTGGGCTGTACCAATAGATCCTGCAAACAACTGTCCGTACACAGTGATGGTGACCTCATTGGTGTTTACCACATCATCAGGAGTGCAATAAGTATCAGTTTGAACCAAACGGTATTTGGTTGTAACCAACAATGAACCAGGCTGGTAAGTCAGTGATGTTTCAGAACCAATGTTGTCCCATAAGGAGGTACCGGTGTTATAAACCTGCCACTGGTAAGTGAATGTTCCACTACCGCCCGTGGGTGCATCAGCACTCAGTTGAGCCGGGGTTTCACCGTAACAGATAGTTTGATTAGCGGTGGCAGTGCCAGCAACCAACACACTATGGACTGTAATAATTGCACTGCCGTTCATGTCAAGTTCACAACCGTTCAGCAAATTAAATGCTTTAACGGTAAATTCATCACCATTTGCTGGTGTTACAGTCCAGGATAAACCAGATCCTGCACCATTCTTTGTTGAGCCAGCAACTAAAACTGTATTCTTATAGAGTTTATATTCATAATCTGCGCCCAACTGTAAAATCTGCGATCCGCTCAGTGTGACAGGTGTTGATTCGCCATTGCAAATTGTGGCTGTCCCTGAAACATTAAAAGTTTCCAACATATACACATCATTGGCAAAGGTTGAATTCTTCCAGGGGTTATAAGCAACATTTGCAGAAACCAGTTCACCATTTCCACAAGGATTGGTAGCCAGGTCATCAAAGTCAGGTCCTTTATCGCTGTTCCAGTAGTTACGGATTGCGTTTACATCTGTAGTTCCTTCATTAAGCAGTGCATAGCTTTCGCTGGATCCGTTAAAAGTATTATTATAAACTACATTGTCTGTCCCTGCACCACCTTCAAAATGAATACCATAAACATTGTTATTGGTAATGGTATTGTCCTGAATCAGTATATTTGAAAGTCCTGTACCTACAAATATTGCTTTGGCTGTAGTTCCAGCATTCACAATACGCATATCCTCGAGTGTAACGCCAGAACTTGAAACAGTAAACACATTAGCAGTAGTCTGACCGCTTACAATGGTTGTAGCTCCGGCACCAGTAATGGTAAGATCCTTGTTTACTACAGGATTTTCATCATACGTTCCAGCCGCTACTATCACTGTACCAGGATCTGCTACTACGCCGATACCTTGTTTAATGGTCTTTTTCGGACTGCCAATTTCTCCTGTATTGAAGTAATTCCCTGTAGTATTTACATAAACCGTTGTCAGGCGATCGCCATAAGCGGCAAATGAAGTAGTGAAATTTGTAATGCCTGTAACTGAAACATTCTGAGATGCGAATGTTGAAGCTCCGGCACTTTCCCAATCTTCTGTAGTACTATTGTACCTACCCAATACGGGTAAGCTTGGCGATGTGCCAAAATCTTCAGTAGCAGTCCAGTTGAAAGCAACCGCAGCAGTTCCTCCTGTTGAACGGCTGATATTCCACTTCAGATCAACATAATTGGGTGATGGTACCGGGTAGGTAAAATCAGCCATTGTAGTGACATGTGTCAGCGAAACACTAAAATCGGCAGCAACGCTGTTGCTGATTGTTAACGGAGTGTAGCTTGCAGCGTATCCAACAGGTAAAGATTTGGCTGTTAATACATTTTTAAGCGTGAATGTTCCCAATCCATCTGCAACCACATAATTTAATGTTGTACCACCGGCAATTGTATTTGTTGTTAGATGGTAATCACCGAGGGTTACTTTTCCATTAGTAAGTGTCAGGCTATTTAAAATACTGGTGGATGAACCAAGAACAAGGCCACCGGTATTATTTAAAGTTACGTTTGCAATATTATCTCCTAATGGTAATTCATTTCCTGTTTCAATAGAAGATGAACCTGTATAAAGTATATTGACTGATGAACCAAAACTTGGACTGTCAGGTAAACTACCACCACTACGTTCAATGGTTTTCCCATTAAGTATTACGAGGTTACCACTTCCGGCCAAAGCCCCTGAAGTCAAGGTTAACCTGTTGTATACATTAACAGCACCATCAAGCGTTGCTCCATTGGTATTATTCAATGTGAGGTCTTTCAGATTAACAAGAGCCGGAATATGAATAGCTGTTCCACTTCCCGCAATAGTAAGGCTGGAAGAAGCATCCGCTTTCAGATTTCCCAAAGTTGCTCCAATGGCATTATTGATCGTTAAATTGTAGGCTCCAATAGTAAAATCTCCGGATGACAAAGTAAGAATATTCTTGACCTCCAGATTATTTGTCATGGTAACACCTCCACTGCGGTTAATTGTGAGGTTGTTTAGTGTAGCAATGCTGCTGTGCAAATCCCATGCAGTACTACCACTTATTGTAAGACTTGAAGTACTGCTGGATGTAAAAGTACTGCCACCAAGCATATTTATTTCACCACCCAATGTCAATGACCGACCTGAAAAATTCAACGTTGCTGCGGTAGCAGGATCTGCACCCATTGTTAAAACATTGGAAATTGTGGAGGTTCCTCCTAATAATACTGTACCAATGTTGTTTAATGTGGACACGGTCAATTCTGCGTTCGTATTCAGTGCTGACAACTCGTTTACTGTCAAAGTCCCGGCATTAAGGTTTGCTGCGGACGCTGTTACAAATGTACCTCCATCTATGGTCACATTATTGGCTACTGTAAGCGGTGTAGCCAGTGTGACTGTTGCACTTGCGTATGAACTAAGCTCACCAAGATTCTGAGAACCTGAGGTGAAATGGAGTTCTCCCGTTATACCTGATCCAAGTGATAAAGAGGCAATTGCATCACCTGTGAAATAGCCGGTTGCTCCCCGGGTGTATGACCCGGTCAAGTCAAGGCTGTTGCCATTCAAAGCTAATTTACCGGCTGTCAAATTAAATGTATTTACCGGAAGATAAAATGCATCCCCCAGCGTAACGGTTTCACCATCTCTATTCAGGGTAAATGTATTCAGTTCACCCTCTACATTCATCGTTCCGAAAACTCCGCTTCCTGCAATTGTCAGTTTTGATGAACTTGCACCCAACAGGTAACCGCTACCAGTAATTGCGCCATTGAGCGTAAGTGTGCGTGTATCAATTGCAATTTTATCTGTGATATTGGTAAGCGCTAATGTTCCGTTAACAGCAAAATCAGTATTTAACGTTACTACTCCGGCACCATTGATGGTCAGATTGTTTAGCGCATTGCCCTGCAGATTGAAGGAAGAAACAGTACCGCTCAACGAAAGATTGGATGTTGATCCACCAACCAAATAACCACTTCCTGTCCAGGCAGCACCAACACTCAGGCTGTTAGCCCCAATGTTGATCTTGTCACCTGCAGCAGCCAGATTAAGTGTACCGGTTACCGACATGTTGCCAACCATGTTGATGACCTTTGTACCGCTAATGGCCAGGTTTCCAGCAAGTGTAAATGTTCCTGATGTTTCGAAGGTCAATGTTTTAGATACCGATAAATTTTCAGCGTATGATGTGCCATTTGCGATTACAAGTTTGCCTGTGCCATCAGCTATTACCACATTGTAGGCTTCGGTCATGGTTTTTTTTGGACCAGTTCCAACCGGACTGTCTGTTTCATTCTCCCCGGTGTTGGCGTCATTACCACTGCTGTTGACATAAACCGTTGCCAGTCTGTCGCCGTAAGCCGCAAAAGGAGAGAATGATGTAATATCTGTAACGGTAACTGAAGTGGCTGTTGGTGTACCTGTAGTTCCAGCAGCAAGCCATACGTTTCCACCGGCATAATGTCCAACTTCTTTTGCAGAAATTACATCACCTTCCAAAGCATTCCAGTTGAAGGTAACTTGAGCAGCTCCTGTGCCAGTTCTGGAAAGATCCCATTGTAAATTAACAAAATCAGGTGAAGGAACTGGATAAGCAAAGTCGCCCATATCGTTGATCTGCTTTATACCGATGCTGAAATCTGCTGATTGGCTGTTACTTACCTGCAATGGTGTGTATGAACCACTTCCATATCCAACGGGCATTGTTATAGTACCAGTCACTCCGGTCATCATAAATCTGCCGGCAAGGGTGGCATCTGCAATGACATAACTGTTGCCTGAATAGCCCGAAACCGAAGTTGTGGTAAGGTTGTGTGCACCCAAAGTCAGCAATCCACTGGTTAAAGTTAAACTTGATAATGCAATAGGACCCTGCAGCGCAGTGCCATAAGTATTGTTGAGTGTGAGATTGTTTAGTTCCGTAACATTCGATGGAATCACAATACCCGAAACGATTCCTGAAATTGTAATTGAAGAAGAACTACTTTCGACCAGATTTGCAACTGTTCCCTGAATGGGGCTTTTGATTGTAAGCCTATTAGCACCCAGATTCAAATTTCCGGAATTCAGGTTAAGGTTTCCATCCACCGAGATATCACCCAAAAGCGAAACCCCGCCAGTGCGGTTGATGTAAAGGTCGTTTAAGGTTGAAATGCTGGCTGGAAGATTTAAAGCTGCCGTTCCACCCAAAATAAGATTCGAGGTTGTTCCCCCTAATAATTGCCCGGAAGTCACAGCCAATCCACCATTAAAAGTCAGGGTATTTTCTCCAATAGCGAAATTACCAGCGGTGAGTGTAAGGTTGTTGATTGTGTGGTTTCCGCCAAGGCTAACGCCCGCACCACCATTATTCACAATAACATCAGTTGTAACAGTACCTGTTGGAAATTCATTTCCGGTTGTGAGGGCGCCCCCCAAATAATTCAGGGTAATACTGCCTCCAAACTGTGGAGGAGTGTTAAAACTACCACCATCGTATCCGGGTTCATTCCCCCTGCGATCAATAATCGCAGCACTATTCATGATAATATTGGTTCCGCCAGTCAGGACGCCTGAGAGCAGGCTTAATTTGGTACCAATTGTTAAGCTCCCGAGTACTGCAGCTCCATTTCCATTGTTCAGGGTTAGTTTGCCCAGGGATCCAAGGCCTGGAATTTGAATTCCGGAACCGGCTCCATCAATCCATAGCTCTGAAGAACCATCAGATATAAGATTGCTTTTAGTTCCCGCAATGGGATTGTTTATAGTGAGCTGGTTACTTCCAATTGTAAAAAGACCTCCTTGCAGTGCAAGCGTGCCGGCCACATTCAATGTACCTCCCATGCTTACTCCACCGATGCGGTTAATGGTCAGGTTATTTAATGCTGCGATATCTGCAGGTAAAGTATAAGTTGCCGTACCATTAAAAACCAGATTTGATGTTATCCCGGCATTGATATACGTATCATCCACATGCGTAATGTCTCCATTGAAAGTGAGCGTATGATTATTTACATTCACAACAGAAGCTACACCATCAAATCCAAAAGTACCATTAACAGCGGCATCTGCATTTAAGGTAATTGTTGCAGAATTCGAAACACTAACAAACGTCACTGCCTGCGAATTTGTAAGTGTGCCGGATGAAACCGATGCAGTAACAATGGTCATAGCTGTTGCGATGTCAACAGCTCCGCTCGTTGATAGGGTGAGGGTACCAAGTATCGGGTCAGCACCACTAAACACCAATGCACCGGTGGACGTACCAGCCATCTCAATACTGGCAAGGTCATCAGCTAGAAAAGTGCCGTTTAAACGTGAAAAATTACTCACTACAATGCTGTTAAAAGCAAGTTCCAATGCACCGTTTTGCAGACTGAGCGTATTGATGGGCAAACTGCCAGTCATATTCCCAAGAGTAACCAACCCATCGGTAATGCGATTGACAGTAAATGTATTGAGTTGTCCCTCCACATTTATTAAACCTGCTGAACCGGTTCCTGCTATTGTCAGATTAGATGAACTTGTACCCAGCAGATATCCGCTTCCAGCAATTGTACCGGAAAGGGTCAGTGTCTTGTTCGAAAGGGCAAGTTTATCATTCACACCATTCAGATTAAGCTCACCTGTAATACTCAAATCACCGGCTAAAGTAAGGATGTGGCTGGCCGATATTGACAGGTTACTCATGGAGACAGAACCTACTGTCTCAAGAGTAAGGTTAACAGTATTTAAAGTCGGGCCTTCAGTATATGTACCGGAAGCAAGCCTGATATTATCGCCTTCTGAAGCTTCATTAAATGCAGACTGTATGGTATTATAACCAGCATTTTTTGTGGTATTTACAACAGTAGTTGAAGCCGTTGTATACGTGGTTGCAATGAGCTCGTTCAAATGTCCGCCTACATCCTGTATCAGATTAGCTGCGAGCGTAATGGTATAATCACTGCTTCCCAACAAATTTGATGACGGAACAATGGTAATTATTTTATTCGTGGCATCTATCGATGCCGTAAAAGCAATACTTCCCGTTGGAGCAGTAGTCCGGGTAAACGAAATTTTTGCAAGCAAATCTGATGGTGTAAGTGTTGCCCCACCTATGGCATACATCTCCTCATCGAAGGTCAAAGTAGGATGCGTTTCAACGTTAATGCCTGTGCCGCCCGCCGGATCAAAAGCACCATTGGGTTGGTTGGCATCTATCAATTTCTGAATATCTGTTCCATTTTTGGTTGCGCCTGTTGTTCCGGCGGCATCAACCACATATACCCCTGAAATCTGAAGGGGGGTCATTTTCTGGTCTGTATCCCCTGCCTGAACGGTGTAGGTAGCTGTATAGCTTACCCCACTGTTTGCCGTGCTCCATGTAAGTGAATGACCGTTATAGCTACCATATACTGTAGCCAGTGGTTCGGATGCATTCGTAAATGTGAGTGTAAAGTGTATGGCATCCCCTATTTTCAACCAGCCTGTAGCAGTTGCATCTGAAGCAATGGAGAAAATGGTTGGACTGGTATTGTCGATGCGCAAGATATTATTTATGGCAAGATTTGAAACAGGCAACGACTGGTTTGCATTGTTGCCTGCTGCGTCCTTTACGGCCACATCTCCTGACAGGCTGACCGAAGATACATTTAAAACAGATACATCTTCAAGCGAGCTTGATCCTACAGTGTATTTGAATGTAATTTTCTTAACACCAGAACTATATACATCATCACTGTAATAATACGCTTTAGCTCCATTGTTGAGATTTAAATAAAAATCAGTTGACAGATTGGCTCCTGTAAGAACAATAGTGTTATTATCAGAATAATAGACATCAATATAGACAATTTCCCCTGATTTATAGGAACCATTGTCCTTGATACTTTTTATCTGGTTAATTACAGGCGCTACACCTTCTTTGGATTGAATCAGTGTCCAGTATTTGTCACTACATCCCGTGGCTGAGACCTTATACAGTGCGCTCCTGTTATCAATGGTAGTGTTTTCGGTGTAAGTAATTGTCAGACTACTTCCGCTGGATCCGCTTCCACTCGAAGGAACAGACCAACCCTCTCCTTCAAGCTGTGCTGCAGACCAGTCAGCTCCATTGCAGGTAGTAATAGTAACAGAAGTAGTTCCTGCAATATTGGTAACATTACCTGGACTCGCCGGAACAAATGTTGTACTTTGGGCTGCTGCAAATTGCATAAAAAACAGGCTAAAAAGCATAATAGCCATGATAAAAGGCAATTTGGTTTTGAGCAATTTACTGTTTGTCAATGAGTTTAAATTTTTCATCGTACTATGTTTTAATTTAAATATTCATTTAAAACCTTCAGGTGGCAATAAATATACGGCCACCTGAAGGAATCACGATCTCTATTTATTCAGGATCATTTTCACCTGCTGGCGAAGTACATCATCACTGGTTTTTACAACTATCATGGCTATGTACAATCCATTGGGCATGTTGCGGGCATCCCAGTTACAGGTAT
>CAZKCK010000110.1:0-14265 GCA_964550695.1 uncultured Bacteroidales bacterium
GTCTTCTGCATACCGCTGCCACTTCAGGTTTTCCTTAATTTCGAGGTATTTATAGGCTTGCTTGTAATCGCCTGTCCCGGCATATGCCTTTGCCAGACATTCGGCTGCGGATTCGAGCTGAATTTCACTATGGGCTTTCATTGCAGCTTCATTTGACTTCACAGCATAAGAAAGTGCATTTGGAAAATCATGCATAGCCATGTATGTCTTTGAGAGATTGTTATATAGGTTAGCCTCAATTAAAATGAAACTTTCATCTGTAATTTTCTTTAAAGCTTCCTGTAAGCAATCAATTGCCTTCTGGTAATGACCCTGTTTGCGTTGTGAAGCTCCCATGATTTCGAGATTGCTAATCGAAATACGCTCGTTTCCCCCTGGCTTTAATACCCTTTGTGATGAATCAATGTAGGCCTCGGCTAACTGATATTTATTTAGCTCGAAAAATACCGCAGCCATACGGCTGAAAATGTAGGCCTCCATATTGTCCATATCCGAAAGATCACCGCAATGGGCAGCCTCCCCAAAATATTTTATTGCAGCTTCATAGTGTCCAAATATCCTGCTTTTTTCAGCAACCAAAACCAACAGGTTAACCTTATGTGCCTTGTATTCTTTTTTATCGAAATAAGCAATTGCTTTTTGCCCCTGAACAAGAGCCTCATCCCTTCTGTCGGTTTCATAAAGTGCAGAAACCAGGTTGTAGCATCCCCTGAAATACGCTTCGGCATCCTGCACTTCCATTGCGGTTCGCTGTAGTTCTCCGGAATAATAAATGGCCGAATCTGAATTGTTGGATGTCCAGTAATTCGAAAGAAGAATCAACGCAGGAATTCGCTCTTTTGCTGTCACCGCGCGGTTCATCGAGATGCGCAAACTATCCGTGTTTTCACTTTTAATTTGTGCTACCCAAAGCAACAAGCAGGTAAGCCATAAATATCTGGACATATTAGAATATGATTCATTTGCAAAGATAGAATAAAGCGGAGGTTTTGAAAGGTTTAATCAAGACCGAAGCAAGGGTAATGGTAATTGCGGTTGCTTTTGCTTTGAAGTTAAATGTATGCTTCCCGACCGGCATCATAAACGTCATGCTGGCGCAGTAAAAAGATTTGTATAAAATAAGTTTTGAATCAGTTTTTAATAATTACCTGATTACAACCTCAGCTAATCCACCAACTTCAAATAGATTGCGTAATTTTATGCAGTAAACTAATTCATGAGGTTATGCCCGAAAACACCACCAATTCAACCTTATTTCTCGATGCCTTTACTGAAATAGAGTTAAAACTTAAGGAGTTATGCAAGGTGCAATTTCATCTTCCGTTCCTTGAACTCGTGCACAAGGCGCAATGGAACAGCCCGGTAGTTAAAAAATATGCCAATGATTTGCGTGAATATGCTGAACTCCGCAATGCCATTATCCACACACGCAGAGACGATTATGTAATAGCAGAGCCACATACCGGTGTGGTAAACGAAATTGTGAAGATCAAAGACATGCTGTATGACCCGCCAAGGGTTTCAAGGCTGACCAGTAACAATATATATACAGTTACACCTTCAGCACCATTAACGGATTTGCTCAAAACTTTTGCAACCAAAAATATTATGCGTTGCCCGGTGATTGATAAACAACGCATTGTGGCGCTGATAACTGCCAAGACCCTGGCTTATTGCTTTGCTGCAAAATATCCGTTTCAGATTACTCCCAACACACCGGTTTCAGAAATCCTGTCATTTACCGATCCCGCTGACTTTTCGATCATCAGCCTTCGTACAAACCTGTTTGAAGTATATGATCAGTTTAAAAAAAGCCTGAAGACCGGAAATAACCTTCAGGCCATTCTGATTACAAATGATGGAACAGATAAAGCCCCGGTGCTCGGTATTATTACGCCGTCGGACCTGCCCGGAGTGTTTGATATGATTGGAGGTGTATAAATGTTTTTTTAATAAAAGACTGTTTATGTCTCAAATTTTTATGGTTCTATCACTCCAATAAATGCTGCAGCATTGTTGTCAATCAAAATCATATCCAATGCATCCACAGAGCCATCGCCGTTCAGGTCTTCAGGGATATACCCCAAGCCGAATGCCGCAGCCTGATTATCTATTATAATCATGTCAAGCGCGTCCACCACGCCGTCCTGATTCACATCACCGCTATAAATGCAAAAATAGCTGCCAATGGGTTTAAGATTATTGCCATATGCTGAGGCAATTTGCTGTGTAAAATCATATTGAACCAGTCCGTTTACAGGTGATACCGGAATTGATGACCAGGTTTCGATAGAGTTGCGGTGTTTTACCACGATGTAGACTGAATCGGGCAAAGGCACTGTGGCATAACAGTAGGCATAACCCGAAGTAAGCAGATTAGCTTGAAGGGCTGACCCAATCAAATTGTAAGGGGCTGTGGATTCAAGAAGTTCAAAGGTTAGTTTGTCGGCAATATTTCCGACGAACTGTTCTCCGTATTCGTTGTAGCTCTTGTTAAGTATGCCTGTAGAGGCATCGAGAAGACCTTCCGGGAAAACTTTTGCCTCAATGATTCCCGAATAGGGGCGATCATACTGATAAGCGCCGATGCTCACGCTGTCGATTCGTATTGCCCCTCTCTGGTCAGTTGTTCCAAGATAAAAAGGATTGCCGTTACTCTTAGCCGGATTGTTGGGAATGTTTTTCAGCTTCATGGTTGGCGTGAGGCCGCCGTTATTGGCAAGGGTGTCGAGCCAGCTTGTATAATCAGGTATGCTGTCTGAAATCAGCACATCTTTACTTGAACCGAAAAGTGAATTACCAAGAATGCAATATTTTGCGGCAAAAACCGAATCCGCAAGATTGTAGTAACTGGAAGAAGATGGAATAGCAGTTGGATAGAATCCAGTTATTATGCAATTATCCAGAGAGATGGCGTCTTTTGAATAACAATAACCTACATCAAGCTTACCATCAATGGTTGTGTTTCTGATATTTCCAGAGGGATAAGAAAAGTAAACTACATCTCCTTTAATGGTGACATTATTCATGGTCATCGTTGATCCGCTTGTATTATATAATGAATTATTGCCCCCACCATAATTATTGGAAATAGTGCTATTTTGCAAATTAATGACGGACCCTTGTTGAAAAATAGCAGAAGCAGTACCCATTGCACTGTTGTTATATATTTGACAATCAGTTATATTTAAAACGGAATAGGAAGAAGCTGAAATACCTGCGCCATGTGTGTTGATTATCAGGACAAACCAGCCTCCTACTCCTATCGTTTCGGAAATGGCACTATTTGAATAAATTTCACAATTCATTATTTGCACAATTGCACCTCTGCAGAATAAGCCTCCGCCACTGTTCCATGCTGAATTATTTGTTAGTTTACAATTTTTAATGGTTAGGATCCCACCTTCAACTATAATTCCGCCTCCGTTGTCCTCCCTTTTATAATAGCTGAATCCTGGTGTCCAGCCGTAGCTCGAACAACTGGCCCTGCCATCGCGGATGGTAAACCCATCAATGGTACAGTTATTCTGGGCAACAACAACATGATAACAATTATCAATCGTTTCTACGGGTGAGCCTATTTCTCCGCTTAAAATGGTTTCATGATTTGCATAATCACGGGTTGTGGTGTCATTGCCGGTGATGGAATTTGGAAATCCACCGACAATCCGCGTGTGATTCAGGTTGAAGGATTGATTCTGATCAATGGTTGCGGTCGGTTTGTGGATTCCTTCGGCCACATACACTTTCACCTGCTGGCTCAATTCGCCCTGGTTGAGGATGGATAGTATTTTTGTTAGAGAGATTGCATTGTCCCATGAATGGCCATCTCCATTCTCAGCAGCATTTTGCTTGACAAAATATGGGCCGTAATAATTTGTCACTGTAACACGCAGGGAATCAGAAAGTGCCGGATTACCCACGGGCCTGGCAATAATATGGCAAACTCCCGGAGACACCATATTGATGATCCCGTCGGCATTAACGGTAGCTACCGACGGGTTGCTGCTTGTCCAGCTAATGCTTTTATTGCGGGCATTCCATGCGGCAAGGTGATAACGCGGTGTGACATTCCAGCCCGGAAAGGCTGTGGCTTCGTGTTCAAGGAGTGAAAAGGATTGCACAGTAGCAATACCATCGTAATTCACGACAAATGGGTATCTGATCACTTGCGGAAGTGTATCACCGGGGATTTTCCAGCCAACTTTAATTAAATCGGTATAAACCGTGTCATAATGAAGTATCTCGAAAAAATAACGCTGCCCGGCAACCAGTGTCTGGACGCAGGTGTTTTGCGTCCAATCAGGCTGGCAATAGGTAATCTCATTTTTCAACTGGGCATTTTCTGGCATTGTGTCGCTGCTCAGCCAGAACTGACCAACATTGTCACAGGCAAAATAAAAGGTGTATTCACCTGTAGCCGGTGCCACGAGGTATCCCCTGATCCTGGAAGAAAAATGATCTTTTGTGGTGGCGTAGTTTTTAGTTGATAAAGAATCGAGGCGCACAACTTCATCCGGAATTGTGGCAGAGTTTTTCAAATCAACGAAATCATAAGAAGTTTTATTTTCAAATATTTCCCATTGAAGTCCATGTAAAGTTCTGGGTCCGGCCGGTCTTACATTGTTCCAGGGAATAACCGAAAGGTTGGAGGTTCCCGGAAGTACCCAGCCTATTTTAAGGTAATTCCCCTTGATGTTGGTTTTTATCCATGGATTACAGCAATTGTTCCAGAAATATCCCTTACAGAAAGACTCAAAATAATAGGCTTTTCCCAGTTCCAGATAAACACTGTCAGAGACTACAGGGCTTGCAGGCCAAAGGTAATTTCCATAGTGATCCGTGCTGCCAATCTGCCGGATGTTCATGTCTGAAGAATCTGTACTTAAAAATAGTGTTGCATATGGATCGGCAGAAAAGTAAAACCTGTAATAACCAGTAACCGGAGGAATAAGATGTCCTCTCAATCTGGATAAGGTATTCAGGTCATCGGAAAACTCAGTCTCAAGGGTGGTCAGGTAAACAGACTCATCAGGCGCACCTGTCGTGGTTTGTACATCGTCAACTTTGGGTCTGAAAATTTCCCATACAATATTGTGTGAAATCCCCGGAGGACAGTCTCCGGAAACAGAGTCGGTCTGCAGTTCCATGGCGCCTATGTCCACCTTATTCCATTTCACACGGGGTGCAGCCGCTGCATCCAGTGTATCACCAGCCTGCAGCAATGCATTGTTTCCTGTGTTTACGCATGGTGAGCAGCCCCACAGGCCCCAGTTGGCCATCATGCCATCAAAGCCGGGGCCTTTCCCTTCAGATGGACTAATGCAATGCGGGTTGCGCATTGTATTGTGGTTTGTGGGTACAGTTCCGGCAATGCAGGAGTACGATGAATTGAAATGACCAGAAAGCGACAACTCATTTCCGAAAATAATGGAATTGCCGATCTCAATCGTATCTGCTAATTCCGAAGCAATTCCTTCACCGGTATTATTCATGATTGTTGAATTGAAGAAGCCTTCGCAAGCAGCCGCAAGATAGATTCCACCTCCTGTCAGGCCATATCCGTCACCTCTTTTGTTGTTGACAATGATGCAGTTCCTTAACGATGTAGGATTGTAAATACCGCCACCCCTGCCCGTGGTTTCATTGTTGCTTACAATGGTTCGCTCCAGATGGCAGATTCCGCCATTGTAAACGCCGCCGCCGCCAGCAGGTAGCCATGCCCATTTCACCTGGTTGTAGGCGATGGTGGATCCGGAAATGGTGCAGGTGGCGCCTTCGGAGTTATAGATGCCCCCGCCGGCAGCATCAGCAGCATTATTATTGATGGTGCTTTGTTTAATTTCCAGCATCCCGCTATTGAGTATCCCGCCACCTGAGGCGTATCCATAGGTGTTGCATTTATTGCCCGAGATGTTACATCCAATAATTTTCATCATGGCATTGGGCTTATTCAGGATACCAGCTGCGTCAACATACGATTTGTTGCCCCGAATGTTTCCTCCGTTTATGGTACAATAACCTCCGTTCTGAATAGCCCCGCCCGTAGCTTGATAATGATGCCCCAGGGTTAAATTGCTGTCGATAGTACAGTTGTACATCGCCAGACTGTCGAAATTCTGAATGCCGGTAAAATGATTGGATTTAACGGTGAAGTTGCTGAGGTGAAGATTCCCTTCATTATAAATGCCTCCGTATGGAAATCTTTCAATGGTTCCATCTGTTAAGGCCACTTTAGCTCCGGATTTTATTATAAATCCCGTACCGGCATTTAAAAGAGTGTCACCGGTAGCCATGACCCGGCTCATGCGAATCATTGAACCGGAATGAATTAACACAGTTGAAGCATCAGTTCCTTCAGTTCTGGCCCTTTCCAGAACAACACCATCTACCAGTGCAGAATCTGCATAAAGACCCTCAGAAGGGTTTATGTTCAATATATGAAAGGCGTTGTCGGCATCAGTGGTTGTATCCCCGATGTTCCCGCTCAAAATGGTTTTGTAGGTGGCCGGATTTCTTTGATCCAATGAGGTTTCATCTCCCTGAAAGCCTCCAAAAACCTTCACCCCCTGTCCAACAGTAAAGGAGTGGTTGCGATCGAGGTAAAGACTGGTTTTGTAAGTTCCTTTTTCGATCCATATTTCGGTGCCACTTTGCGCGTCCTTCATGGCTTCATACAATAAACTCTGCCCCTGGTATTTGCAGCTTTCCCCGTTACCGGCAAGGGCGGTTTCCCAGGAACTGCCTGAACCGGTGTATTGCGTATTGTTGGAAATATAGATACGGTTGTTGTTGAAACCAACAACATTATGAACCGATGTGGAGGAATCGGATTCATAAGCACCGGGGTCAACCGTGGTGTATAAAATACGGGGATCCCCATTAATATCGGTTGTTATTCCATTGGGAATCATGGCATTATTTCCGGTGTTAAGGCAGGGAGAACACCAGCGCATGTGCCAGTCGGCCAGAAGTCCATTTCCTTCTGTGCCATTTATCAGCGTGGGTGCCACAAACATCGGATTCTGGCGAATGTTGCCCTCTCCGGGTATTGAATCATCGGTACAGCTATATTGACAGTCCATTGATGCACCTGTCCAAACACTGATTCCTCCCCCTGAAACGATTGAATTTTTAATCGTTCCAGTCGAATTTAACCAGAAGACAATATTATCATTTAAATTATTGGCGATTGTAGAGTTGGCAATGGTAGTTCCCCCACGGATAAGGACACCTCCTCCATTAGAAGCGTTGTTGTTGACTATTAAGCAATTGCTTATATTACAAGAACCTTCGTTACCGATTCCTCCTCCATAGGCCCAAGCAGAATTTTGAGAGATTTTGCACCTCGTTACATTAGCTGTTCCGTACACGAAGATTGCAGCGCCCTGAAATGCATTGTTGTGGGTAAATGTACAACCGACAATTTCGGTAGTGCCGGTAGCGAAAACTCCGCCACCACTCTGTTCACAATTATTGTTGGTTACCTGGCAATTGAATAATCGGGTTTTGTATCCGGTTAAAACTCCTGCACCATAAGAATACGGTGCACTTACAGTATTTCCATCACGGATGGTCATACCATCGAGCAGGATGTATTGTTCAGAAGCGTTCCCGATGGTAGTAACCACATGAAAAGTATTATCCGAAGAAGATCCGGGAACACCAATATCGCCGCTCAGTACCGAAAAATGGTCGTTACTGTTCCGTTCTTCTTCCGATGATTCATTGCCACCAAAACCACCGTATACCATGACCCCTTCAGGAACCTGGAATGATTTTGAACGGTCGTTGTCAGTAGAGGGGAAGTATGTTCCTTCTTTAATCCAGAAATGGGCCCCCGCGCTGGCATGCCTTAGCGTATCGGCCAGTTTTGTATAACCGTTCCCTGCGGGAGAATTTCCGGCAATGGCATTACTCCACGAAGAACCGTCCATCAAACCGGCACCTTCGGGGGTTACAAACACCACATACACCGGGACGGGCAGAACCGACATTACAATGATATTGGATGTATCAGCAGTTGCACTGCCAAAGGGTTGATATACACAATAAATTGTGTCGTTATTCTGTGGAATATAATGAAAAACAGAATCGAAGTTGTCGGAAATCCTTCTGACTTCGGCATCGGTAAGGGAACGGTTGTAAAACCGGATATCGTCCAGTTTACCATTCAGCCAGTATTCGCGCCAGTGGTTTACCCGACCCAGATAAAGGTCTTTTGAATTGGAACTGGCAAAGGATGTAATTCCGTCAGCGGTTTTTTGGAGCTGTCCATCCACGTACATTTTTGCCTGTGTGGGTGTATAAACCCATGTCAGGTTCATCCATTTACCAACAGCAGAACCATCAGCGGTATCCGAGACAGAGATACCCGATGTTGATCCGTTCGATTCAATATCCGCAACGAATTGTCCGGTGGCGAGTCCCTGTATTCCTTGTTTCAGGTAACCTGATACATCCTTTGCAAACAGAATGTGGTAACCCTGATCAATCCACCAGCCAAGGCCATTCTGACCGAAATAACTATTCATTTTCACCCAGAGTGAAAAGGTTGCCTGATCATTAAACTGAAGGGAAGGGCTGTTGGGGATTCTGATAAACTGAGGATTATTCACACCGCCAAAATTATAGGCGGCATCAGGATGCCCGAACCTGTCCGTAGTCAGCGATGCGGTTACATCCGCTGCATGATTTCCGTTTCCGCTTGAGTCGTTGGCATTGCTGTTGAATGGATAAAAAGCCACCATTCCGCTGTCTATATCACCTCCTGACATACAAACTCCATTTACATACCATTTCAGTGCGCCCGGGGGTAATACACTTAGCCCGGAAGCTGTGAGTGTTACTTTTTGTCCTGTTCTGACAGGATTAGATGAAATGCTGATTGAAACAGGGTTCATGTTTTGAGCAAAAAGCAAATTACCTATCATTATCAGGATGATACCAAAAGCAATTTTCAACGTGAAAAAATAGTTTCTGTTTTTCATGATGAGAAGTTTTTTAAATCGCTTACTGAAGAGCAAAATTCTAATCAATTGAATCTGTTCGATTTAAAAGTAAACGCCAGTAGGTTAAGATACAAAATTAACAAATACCAGCGATTCCGCACCTTTCCACTACAAAATATTTTCCTGTGGATGTGTTTCAATTGGGCATAATGGTCTTGGCCGGTATTAATCAGGATTAGTAATTCACAGCTAAATAAGGTACGACCTCCTTTCTTTCAATAAAATACATTTTTTGACCATGTTCCTTATTCACAGGTTAAAGCCGATCCATTTTTTGATGCTTAATCCCTGAACATTCTGAACTCTCAGATAACTTCTTGTCCGAAGGTTAATCTTACATGGGTGATATCCCTGATTTGAACCCATCATTGAAGGTAGTTTCCTTTAACCCCATCCTGAACGGCACTCCCAAAAAAAAGAGGCTGACCTCAGGGTTAAGGCCGCCTCTTTTTGCAATATGTAATTCTATAAGTTCTTAGTGTCCGGGATTGCCAAGATATTTGAGCTTATCGCCGGTATCCTCTGCGATCCGTTTGTACCACGGTTCGCCGTATCCGGGTTGTTTTACTTTCGGGTTCTGTTTGTTGCCGTTCTTTTCTTTGATGTTGCCATCCATATAACGCGTAAACAGGTAACCATAGAATTGTTTCCAGGTCATTACCAGATTGTTGCCGGTATTCACACTGTAATCTGTAAGGAATTCAACAGCTTTGGCCGGATCTTTTTTGTAGAGTTCCTGTGCTTTGGCATCAACCATAGGCACAAAGTCAATATAACCTAATTCAAGTTTATCCTGCATGCCGCGTATTTCGGGGTGGATATCGCTGTAGCGTGTGTAGGCGAGATTCGAAATCTGGTTGAAAACCCAGAAAGCTGCATCGTCCACAAATTCCATCATTTTGCCATAGCCACGGGCAAAATGTTCAGGTACACGGGTTGATGAAGAATACATGGGGAAATAAACCGTACTGGCGGCATCATCAACGCTGAACCAGTGAATTCCACCGATTTCGCGTGGCAGCCATGAGCGCATCTGTGAAATAAATGAGAAGCCGGTTTGCTGGGTTGCTGTGGCGCGTTCATTTAAATAGTCGGTTCCATTAACTTTCCAGGTAAGCGGACGCCAGCGGTAAGGATTGCCATAGGGGCCTGCACCCATATCCTTGCTCATATCAAGTTCAGTTCCTTCCAGGTGGTCGCGCATAAAATCGAACATTTCCCTTACACTTACCTTATGGTCGGGTTTCACCCACAGCGGCATACGGTTGGAAGCGTAGCCGGTTCGGGCATCATGTTGAATCTGGCCTTTAACATAGTTCCAGTATTGTCCCATATCCTTATTCACTTTGTTGAACATGCTCCATACCCTGATTTCGCTGAAACGGGCTGCTCCAAATTCAACCGGGGCATATGTATCAGAAAAACTGAACTCATTGTCTTTTACTGCATCTTTTACAAGTTTCCTGGAACGTGCAAAACTGATGACATCGCTTGCATATACGCAACTGATTCCGGGTTCATTAATTTTAGAAAGGTTTTTAGAGCTGATAGATGTTTTCAGATCTTCAGCCGGAAAAGTAGTGATTCGTGCCTGATTGGCATGGCTGCATACATAACCATCAGGTACCCGTAAAGCAACCCATACGGCACCTTTTTCACCCTTTTGCAGAATCTTGATCAGGTGTTCGCCACTGTTTTTGGCAACTTCTTCGCCGGCCACTTTTTTTAATTCTTCCATAAATGATTCATCGCTGTAGAAGACCTTGCCTTTGAGTGGTTTCAGGGCTTTCTGCAGGGCAGGAGCTTCAGCTGAAAGGAGTTTCGGGTCAACGGTAATGGTTTTGCCTTTGCCAATCATCTCCAGTATCCATACTTCATTGGGGTCGGCAATTGAAAACGATTCGCCGGTGCTGGCATAACCGTATTCTTCTACCAGCTCTGCGAAAATTTTAATCGCTTCACGTGCTGTTTTTGAACGCTGTAGCGTAATGAACATCAGGCTTCCGTAATCAACAATTGCACCGGGCTGGCTTCCAAGTACTTCAAGACCAGTATACGTGGTTTCACCTATCGAAACCTGGTATTCATTCATATTCCCCACAACATTATAGGTTTGGGCTGCTTGTTTAATTTTGCCAAGGTACTCACCGGTATCCCATTCATAAATGTCAATCATTGTGCCCTCCGGCCAGGTACCTGCGTTCCAGTGGTAGAGTTCACCATAGAGTACATGTGAGTCGGCTGCATAGCTGATCATGGTGCTGCCATCGGTTGATGCCCCTTTGGTAATCAGATAATTTGTACAGGCATTTGAATACAAGCCTGCCATCAAAAATAAGCCCATAAGGCTTAAAATCAGGAATCTTCTCATATAAAGTCAGTTAATTAGTTAGTAAAAATCGGGAGTCGAGGCTGTAAAGGTAAAAAGAAGTTTTGGTTATTTCTTCACCATGATGGTATTAAACCCGCTTGCCCATCTGATGGGTACCCTGTCAGCAACCCAGCAATCAAACCGCTGCATGGTCAGGCTTCGGCGCGTTACAAATGAGAATGGAAAAACTCCGTCGAAAAGGTTGGCGGCGCCTGTTTTAATGATTTTCAGACCACTGTGATTGGCGAGTGCATGTAAGGCACCAAGAGAAAAAAATTGAATATGTGTCAGGTCGTTATTTGCTGATTGAATTGTAACACCCTGATAACCCATAAATTGTTTTAATTTCTGCAAAAATCCTGAGAGAGAACCGTTGTTTTTAAATATTTTCTGGACCGGCTTTGTTACAAAAACTTCTCGTGGGCCAAAACCATTAGGAACTGTAATCACAGCAATTCCATCTTTTTTAAGCATTCCAGCCACTACACCGAGCACTTGTGCCGGATCAGTAAGGTGTTCGAGTACCTCGCTCATAATTACGATATCATAGGCTTCTCCTGTACCAAGTTGCTCAGCACTAATCACCTCATAGGTAAGGTTCCCATCGCTGTATCTCGTTCTGGCTTTTGCAATAGCATCCGGGCTGATATCCACACCTTTAACTATAAACCCACTTCGCGCCAGTTGATAACTGATATGCCCGTTCCCACAACCAACTTCAATAATATTTAATGGTTTGCGATTAATGCCGGAAACTGCATTCAAAATAAATTCAAGACGTTTCAAGTCCTCAATCCGGGTATAATCAGTAAAGTTTGTGAAATTTTTCATATATGGTTAGGGCGGTTATCAAACTGTCACAAATTTAACCCATTTATCATCGAGGGCGCTTGCTGTTGGTAAAAAGATAAAAACTTTCAGAAATCAGAACGCAGTAGCAGCGAAGGTATCGGGAATTATTTCAGGTTATTTTTTCTCCTGCGTTATTTTCTTCTCCTGTTCAATGAGGGCATCCTGTTCTTTGCGGTATATGTTATTGACGATATAAACATGGCCAAGGCTGTTAAAATCAGTGCTCAGTTTGATCGTTATATCGTAATAATTATCGTCTGTGTTGAGCTTGAATTTCTCTATGGTTCCAATGCAAATGCCTTTGGGATAGATTAATGAAAATCCGCTGGTTACCACCGTATCACCTGCTGCAATTTTTACCTGCCCTGAAATATTGTTGAGTTTGGCTCTTGAATAACTCCCGCCTTCCCAGGTTACAGAGCCCAGTTGTTCGTTTTTCTTCACGATGGCACTCACTACCGAAGCATTGTGGAGAACTGACATGACAGTTGAAAAGTTTTGGGAAACTCCGACCACTATTCCCACAACTCCCTTTGGCCCCATGATGCCCATATCAATTTTTACGCCCTGATTAGATCCTTTGTTGAGCATCAGGAAATTGTTGCGTTTGTTTACCGAATTACTCACAACTCCGGCCTGCATAAACCGGTACTGCTGCCTGTAAAGCGTATCGTTTTTCCAGAACGAGATGGTATCTGTTTTGAGCCAGGAACCTGAGCCTCCCGAACGTAAAATTGAGTTTTCGATAGCCAGTTGCCGGTTGATGTCCCTCAAATGAATGTATGATGAAATACTGCTGGTTACATAATGCACCCTGCCGTTTACTTCCTGCGAAAACCTGAAATATGCTGCTTTCGGATAATTGTTATACGTAAAGATGAGCGAAAACGACAACACCTCAAGCAACAAAAACAGAAAGGCAAAATGATTTCTCCAGACAAACAGAAAGAGATTGCGCATGGGTTAGAGTTGTAAGAATCAGGTTGACTGATAATTATTTTGTCGTGCCTATTTGATCAGGAAGGTAAATTTATCGAAGTTTTTAAGGGCGATGCCTGTTCCCCTTGCTACGGCACGCAGGGGATCTTCAGCCACATGCACTGCCAGTTTGGTTTTCTGATGGATACGCTTGTCAAGGCCGCGCAACATACTACCACCACCTGCAAGGTAAATGCCCGTCCTGAAAATATCGGCTGATAGTTCGGGAGGTGTCATTTCAAGGGCATGCAGTACAGCGGTTTCAATCTTGCTGATTGACTTATCGAGGCAATGTGCTATTTCGGCATAATTAACCTTAATTTCCTTCGGAATACCCGTAAGCATATCGCGACCATGTACCGCATAGTCGGGCGGGGGATTGTCGAGATCAGTAATGGCAGCGCCCACTTCAATTTTGATACGTTCTGCAGTACGTTCACCAATATTGATGTTGTGCTGCTTCTTCATATATTCTTCAATATCAGCATTGAAGTCATCACCGGCGATACGAATGGATTCGTTGGTTACGATACCACCCAGTGCAATAACAGCAATTTCGCAGGTTCCGCCACCTATGTCGATAATCATGTTTCCGGTGGGTTCCATCACATCTATTCCGATACCGATAGCGGCAGCCATTGGTTCGTGAATCAGTTTTACTTCTTTGGCCCCGGCCTGTTCTGCCGAGTCTTTCACGGCTCTTTCCTCCACTTCGGTGATGCCCGAAGGGATACAGATGACCATTTTGAGTGATTGCGGGAAGAAGCTTTTGCTGTCAGGAATCATTTTTATCATTTCGCGCATCATGACTTCAGCAGCCTGAAAATCAGCAATAACCCCATCGCGCAAGGGTCTGATGGTTTTAATGTTTTCATGCGTCTTGCCATGCATCATCTGTGCACGTTTGCCAACGGCTATCACTTTGCCTGAGTTGCGCTCGATTGCTACTATTGAAGGTTCGTCAACTACAACCTTATCGTTATGGATGATGACGGTATTGGCTGTGCCAAGGTCCATCGCAATTTCTTTACTTAAAAATGAGAAAAGTCCCAT
>CAZKCK010000111.1:0-14179 GCA_964550695.1 uncultured Bacteroidales bacterium
AAATGCTGCTTTCTGGCTGAATTCGTTTCCCTGTAACCCGTCAGTTACTGTGTAAATTTTGATTTTTTTTTGGAAATGGTCATAACGGACAAGTCCCTTATTTGTTGAAATCCAGAATATTCCGTTATCATCTTCCACAATTCCATTCACCACATTGTCGGGCAATCCATCACGAGACGATACCGATGTAAAAGAATTTTTTAAGGGATTGAAAATGCTCAGGCCACCACCTTCTGTTCCAATCCACAACCGGCCATCAGTTGCTTCCAACAATGATTGCACTCTATTGTTTATCAATGTATTGGTGTCAGTACTTGAATGAAGAAAAACTTCGAATTCTTCTGTATCAGGATTGAGACGAACTAAACCACGGTAGGAGCCAATCCAGATATTACCCAATCTGTCGTTGCACAGAACCTTTACAGTATTGCTTGTTAACTTTGAGTTTGTTGTTGTGTATCTGGTCAGCCGGTTGGTTTTCTGGTTTAATAAATAGATACCTCCCAGACTGGCAATGCATAATTTATTGTTACTTGTTTCTGTAATAGCATAAATACTTGCTTTGTCAAGGGATCCGGATCCATCATCGGGGTGTGAGAATTTGCGGAAAGTATTTCTTTTCTTGTCAAAAATACTGATTCCGCCTCCGAAAGTACCAATCCATAAAAATCCATCGTGATCTTCATATATTGCAAGAACTGAATTGGAACTCAATGAATTGCTGGTAGATTTGTTGAATGTATAGGATTTGAATTTGCCGGTATTCGGATTATAAAGGTTTAATCCACCCAATGTTCCAATCCAGATATTCCCATCCCGATCCTGAAAAAATGTGCGGATATGATTGTCTGATAAACTTTCAACATCATTCACCTGATGTTTGATTGGCAGAAATTTCCAGTCAAATTCACTGTAGTAATTTACGCCGCCAAGATAGTTCCCGACCCACAGTCCTTTGTATTTATCAACAAAAATATCGTAAACCGAGTTGTTGCTGATGGTATACGGATTATTGGGGTCATTCATACACAAGGTCAGGCTTCCTGAAAACGGGTCGAAAATGTTCAATCCACCGCCATCGGTGGCAATGATGATACGGCCATCAGGAATTCGTTCAATGTCCAGCACCTGATCATTCGATAAAGCTGAATTGGCTGAGTTCATTATATCAATCCTTCCTGACTTTTTATCAAACCTGATAATGCCGGAAGTTGTGCCTAACCACATTTCTTGACTGTTTTCAGTAAACATACAAAGAATACGCGCATTCATGAATCCGGTCTTTGAATAAACAGGAATTAACTTTCCGGTAAATTGATTATAGCGAAACAATCCGCCCAATGCACCAATCCAGAGTGTTGAATCATTTTCAAAAAACATGCAGTTAATACGATCGATATCAAATCCTTGCGGCAGTATATCCTTTAAATGAACTCTAACGAGTTTTCCCCGGGTTTCATCAACTTTGTAAAGATCGTCTTCATGCGTGCCTGCCCAAATATTACCCTTTGAATCTTCTGCAATAGCCTGAATATTATCGGTAGTCAGCGAATTGGAATCGTCGTTACTGTACATGAAAATTTTAAAATCATCACGTTCTGCAATGTACTGGCACAATCCGCCTTCCTGTGTTCCAATCCAGATACGTCCTTTTGAATCTTTTAAAATAGTATTGATATAGGCATTCCTTAAATTGCTGTTATTGTTGTCATAAATTTTAAATGTGTAACCATCAAACCTGTTCAGGCCACTTCTTGTTCCAATCCACATAAAACCATTGTCGTCAGAAGCAATGGAGTATACGCTGTTGTGTGACAATCCTTCATTTGTGGTCAGGTGACGGAAGAAAAAACTTTTATCCTGAGCACCGGCAGCTCCATGCATCAGAATCAAAATAAAAGATACGAGAGCCAGTTTTGAAGTAAATCCTATCGATGACATGGGTTTAATATTCCAAAATCTTTTTAATAAAATCACCAATGTGTTGATATTTATGGTAATAAACATAATTTTTCAGAAAATAATCATCGTTAATGCCAAATCAATAATTATCCAAAAGTAGGATTTTTACTTCACCACAAGTCTTTCTCTGAAATATTCTATCAGTCTGTACCGGTTCATGTTAAGTAACTGCATTTGATTTATCAACGGAGTGTAATACGTATAGAAATTGTCGACAATGCCCTTGTTAGAGTCGTTATTTGACGGATCTGCAGTTTCATCAGAAGGGTCATTATCCATATACCTGAACCAGTGCCAACCCACGCAATTGTTCATTTGCAGCAGTTTAATACAGAAATTCTGATAAAATATTCCTCTGTCTTTCTGGGTTCTTACAGTCCATCCTGCTCCTGAGGTATTTGCCATGCCCGAATCCTCACCTTTGGTATAAAATTCGGTAATGATCAGGGGTTTGTCAGCCCATTGTGCCCATTCATCAAAGTGTTTTTGAGAAGGTTCCCATTGCCCGTAATAGTTTACTGACAGAATATCAGAGTATTTGCCGGCAGCTTTGAAAATAGCAGCATTGTGTTTTGGTTTCCCGTGAAGCCTGCTTCCCAGGTAAAGATGATGAGGATCGTGCTTTTTAATCGCCTGTGATACAATTTGATAATACTTTTCGGCAACAAATCCCAGAAACAGACGGCGGCTTGAATCAGAAATTGTTTCAGTATTAAATCCATTGGTTTTAAGCCAGTTTTCAGCAGCAACATAATTGGGATCATACTGATTTTTAAGCGACAGATATTCATCAAGAATTTTTTCATTAAAGGCCAGTTCATTGTCCGAAAAATGTCCTAAAAGGTTTGGATCATTGGAGGTTTCTGTCAGTTTTAAAGCCAGATTATCGCAAAAAACCGGAAATGCAGTGTCGAATACCGCAAACGATAACCCATCCTGATAAAGTTGTTTTCGTTGTTTGCCGTAACTGCCGTAAAAATTCCATATCATTGTGTATACCAGCGGGGTCCCGTTTTGCTGATTGGCATACTCTATAAGAGGCACATCTGACCAGCATGCGGCACCATTAAACCCAAGTTCAATTAAGTCAGCGGTTGATTTTGTAATCCACTTCTCCGGTGTGCCAAATGTCTCAGCAAGTGCTTTTTCATTTCTGTCAGATCCGCCGGGTCTGACCCCGTTTACTCCCACATGCCAGCATAAATATCCTTCAGGATCAACAATCCACCATTTGTGATTTATTTTTTTGGTGTAAAAATATCCTGTTGCTTCGGTTTTTTGTTTCAGATCGCCGCCATACCTGCTAAACACCTCTTTTTGAACCGGTTTAAAACCCTGTATCAAATCAAGGGTAATTGCATTAAATTTTGTCCAGTTCGATTGATGAATTTTGCCTTCAATCCTGCTCCATTTCCGTGCCTCAATCACCAACGAATCCTTTTTAAACGAGTTACGGTTTGATACGCAACATGTTAAACTGACAAGGCAGAATAGCAAAAAAACCTTATTGGGGTGCATCTTCATGACAACTCGGCTATTGGATGATGATTAACTTCTGATGGTACAACTGCCCTTCCTGTGTTAGTTTAAGGAGATAGGCACCCGGCTTAAGTAGCAGTCTTTCCAACGGAAGCGTCAAATTCAGACTACCGTTTAAATTGGTGTAATTGTTTTTAAAAACAAGTTTGTTCTGGATCGAAAACAATTCAATCCAGATTTCACAAAATGGATAATGCTCAGCCTGAATGTGGAGGTCTGTTTTTACAGGTACCGGATATATATTTATCTGATCTGAAGAATAAATGTTTTCAACGGCATTCGGACCGGTGTATTCAAAAGCTCCTCTGTCAATTTTTTCGTAAGTCGGTACACTGTTTCCTTCAATATCTTTAGACGGCATACCGGTAACAGCAATTCCGGAATTTATGGCCGGAGACGATTGCTTTAACCTGAAACCGGGAAGTGAATCAACCCGGTAACCTGCCCCTTCAGGTGATTCAAGCATCGGATCGAGTATGATTTTATGTGGATCAGCAGGAATATTGCTTATACCGGGCCCGAAATACACATTGCTGTCAAACACATTGCCTGTGCTTGAACCCAGATTAAACGTAGCACCGGCTCCCATCACCTGAAAAATATTGTTGTAATATTTTGTATTGGATGAATATCCTTCCCAGCTCTTGTGCCGGATGATGGTGATGCCTTCAAGACCTTCGCTGCAATAAATCGTATTGTTATAAATGGTTGAATTGGTTGCTGTACCGGATGTGCGAATGGCATGATCGTCGTTGTTTTCCAGCACATTATACCTGATTATCGTTCCATCATTAAAGTTATCGCCCGGACCTCCGGTCAGGAGTATTCCGCCATAACCGTTGTCATGACTGTAATTGTACTGAATGATGGTGAATTTGGAATTGTAGTCACTGTCAAAACCTCCGGCATCTTCATCGCCGCTGTTGTACTTGGTAAAACATGCTTCGTTGTATTGCCATAAAGCATAATTGGTGTTAAAGCTGAAACAGGCATTCCCGGAGCCTTTTATTGAACAGTTGTTAAACAGGTTATGTTCCATCACGGGTTTGTATGCAACTCTTACAATCAGAGCATTGGCTCCTGTACGTTCGAAAATATTGTTCCTGTAATAGATGTTTCTACTGGGCGTCCAGTTGCCATCGGTGGTAAGTGTGCGGTCGCTCCACGATGAACGGTTCGATATTCCGGTGCGGTCAACATCATGTATATAGCAATTTTCAATGCGTAGCGTATCAAAATAAGTGGGTGTTCCTGAGCCGGTTACATCCAAAAAGATGCCACCGTTGTTTTTGGAGGTTTCTCCATCCATGCTGCCATTTACATCCGAAATTTCGAGGCGTTGCATGATAATATGCTTCACCGCACCCATATCTTCAGCCTGTACATAGATGGCTCTTCGGAAATCAACCGCAGGCCCCAGATTTTTTACATGTAGATCCTGTATTTCTATAAATTGTTGATTTGTAAGTTGTATAGTATTTTGAACCGTTCCCTGACCATCAATTTCAGGGTTTGAACCGTCACCATATTTACCAACGATAATGGGTTTTCCTGCAACTCCACTGCCTTTAAAATTCAGTTGACCTATCCACTTTCCATCCGATTTAAAGAGAATAGAGTCGCCGGGCACAAAAACTGTGGAATTGATTTTTTCAAGACTTTGCCATGCTTCGGATGGATTTGCCGCTGTATTGTTATCATTTCCTGAAACAATATCAATATAATAAGGTCCATTGCGGTGAAATGCGGGCAAACCTTCTGTCAGCACAAGCAGCGGCTGCAATCCTGAACTGTTTTCCTTCGAATGCCAGCGCGTATCTTTGGTTGATACAGCACCACCTACATCTTTTAGTATAAAAGCTACGTTCTGTCTGCCTTCACTCACTGCCTGATTCAGGTAATTGGTTACGTCCCATGAATAATAGTCTTCACCCGCTACCAGAACCATGTCGGTGATATAAATACCTGAAGGTCTGGTATTCCCGGTGAGTGATTCCTCCTGCCAGGTTGTGTCGGTATAATATATCTGGGTTCTTTTTGTTTCAATTACCTTTCCGTAAAGTTTTACGAAAGCTGATGAATAAGTGGTATCAGACACACCAATATGGAACTTTATATAGGTTTCACGTGTAAATTCTTCAGAAGCAACACTTTTACGGGTCTTTAAACTGTCGGGGTCTATTGAGCCATAAGGATCGTTTGCCCGTGCTCCTCCGGCATAAATGTAGCAGTCATCGCTGGCGGTGAATGTTTGTGAGGATAATTGTTCAACCCAATTGAATAAAACTGTAGTCAGTAATAAAGCAATCAGGCTTTGCCGTTTGATATTGAAATAGAATCGTTGGAGATGGTTCATGTTAAATTAAGTAAGTTCAGCTAATTAGTATCCGGTATTTTGAGGAAATCCGCCCATGGCATCTATCTCTGATTGTGGAATTGGCCAGCGAACATGGAAATCCTGAATGTTTGACCTGGCCGAATACCATGCCGGATCAGTTGCAATGATTCCCCTGAACATGGTGGTTCCGCCATTGGCTCTGACCCTGTCAACAAGCTGTCCGAGTCTTTTAAGCAAAAACCAGCGTCTTCCCTCAAAAGCCAGTTCTCTTGCATGTTCATCAAGCAGCGTCTCTTCATCAATTGATGCAAGTATCTGATTCGGGTCCTCTGCCAGAATACGGTTTTTACGCAATTCATTCATAAAATACAGAGCTTTACTGCTATTTTGCATACGGTAATAGGCTTCTGCTGCCATCAGGTAAACTTCTGAAAATCTGTATATGTATATATTGTTGAATGATCTTGTTGTATTGGCAATTTTGACCCAGTCGAAATATTTTTTACAACCCACGCTTGCATCCTTAAAAAAGTTAGTGCCTGTAAGCATCGGACCCTGACCGTATTCAAGCGTATCGCCAAATTTATAGGTCTGGGCCGAAAAATTATAACTCTCATCATTATATGTGTAGTAATGCTGCCACCATGCATTCCAGCGTTTGTCAGTTTTCTGATTGTATAAACTTAACAGATATTCATTCGGGAATACCCTTGCCCATCCGTAACCGCCAAATTCTGACGCCATTTTCGTGCCCGGTACTTGTTTATAATCAGCTGTAAATACCAGAGCCAGCCGATGCCCCGATGGTCCGCCATTCAGTGTGCTTACATCGGCTCCGCCAACCGCAAATTCATCAAACTGCATCACATAAATCCCTTCTGAAGTTTTGTTACGGGCATCTTTTGTAAATACCTGCGTTGGATCAGTCAAGGCATAAGGCCCTTCAGCAATCAGCTTTTCTGACAATGTTGCAGCAGTCTGGTAATCCTGCCGCCACAGGGCAACATCAATACGTAAGAACAACGCGGCACCTAATCCCAATTGTCCGGGGCGTACTGTCCAGTCATTGTTAAAATAGCTGATGGCAGAATCAAGATCAGCAATGATTGCTTTATACACATCATCTTGATTGGCTGCTGAATAGGTTCTGTTGTCGATATTGTTGGCAGTGGTTGGTTCAAGATTTAACCAGATGTTGTCAAACTTGCGGACCAGCCAGAAATAGGCATTGGCACGGTGAATATGCGCTTCGCGCAGAATTTTCTTTTTGTCGGCCGTTGGAATATCGGCAGCCCGGCCAAAAGTTATGATGCTGTTAGCTCTTTCTATAATTCTGTATTCTTTTTTCCACCAGCTGCTTACAACTCCCTGTGTTGCAAAATTCAGGTCAGGTCTGTATCTTGATACGCACTGGTTCAGGGCTGCCCGCATAAAATCAATATCGGTGCCGCAATCGCCTATAACAGCTGCAAAGTCATTGCTTTCATTGTCGTCAACCTGAGCCCTTTCAAGTGAATAAAGGCCGTTCACGGCTGCCTGAAGGCCATCTTTGGTATTGTACAAAAATGCAGTGGTCACTGCCGAAGGATTTTCCTCATCCAGATACTTTGAACACCCTACAAGAACAGTTAATGGAAGTATCAACAACAGAAAATAATATTTTAGATTTTTCATGATTTCAGTTTTTTAAATCGGTCATTAAAAATTCACATTCATACCAAAAGTGTAGTTTACAGTTTCCGGATATGCATCCGGATTTGTTTCCGGGCTCACTGACAGGTAATTGGTGATTGTAATCAAATTATCGCCTCTTACATAAAACCTTACCCTTTCAAGATGTGCTGCCCTGACCCACCGCTTAGGTAAGGTATAAGCCAGGGTAACATTTGTCAGCCGGATATACGATGCATCCTGATAATCAAGCGCGCCCCGATATTCTGAAGTCACTGTTTCATGCGGTCTGAAGGTTGTATTTGATGGATTTTCCGGGGTCCAGTAATCGCGGTATATGCCGTTTTTATAACCCTGCAACGATCCGCCATAATTTACATCTGACATAAAAGGATTGCTTTTGATCACACCGTTCACGATATATACATCAGCCGAAACTTCAATTCCCTTGTATTCAAAAGCTGAATTAAATGAGGCTATCCATTTGGGATCGCGGTGAATAACAACACGGTCATCGGCCGAAATAATGCTGTCGCCATTGGTGTTGGTAACTTTTACATCACCCGGTCTGGCTTTGGGCATATATGAGTTGGCAATATCGTCACCAATCTGCCAGATACCGTCAAATTCATAGTCGTAATAAACATTTACCGGATGGCCTATGAACCATTTATTGGCTTCATCATCAACATATTCGCCGGTGAGCATATCCTGCAATACGCCTTTTGTGAGTTCATTTTTATTTACACTAAAGGTGGTTCCCACCTGCCAGGTCATGTTGTTGTCATTCATGATATACCCGTTTAAACTGGCTTCTATTCCTTTATTCTGAATTTCGCCGAGATTATCAGGCATGGTTGAATATCCGAGGCTTGTGGGTATGTTTCTGTCGACCAGTAAATCGGTGGTAACCCGTTTGTAAATATCTATCGTGCCCCTGATTCTTTGTTTAAAAAATGAAAAATCATAGCCCAGATTATAGGTAGTTGTGGTTTCCCATTTAAGGTTTGGATTAGGCAGACTCGAACCGGGCAGATATCCGATGACCGGGTTTCCATCGCTCACATAAAATGCATTGTTGGCGGTGGCCAGACTACCATACGGAGTAATGGCTTCGTTACCAATCTGCCCATAGCTTAAACGCAGTTTCGATTCATCAATCCATGTGATATCTTTCATGAACGATTCTTTCTGCATATTCCAGGCAACTGCTGCTGAAGGGAAGTATCCCCATTTGTTGTTGGCACCGAAGACTGATGATCCGTCAGCACGTACTGTTATATTAAAAAGGTACCTGTCATTAATCATGTAATTGATTCTGCCCATAAATGAGAGGAGCGCATGTTTTTCCTGAGCGCGGGCTACCGAAGATTCCAGTGCCGATCCAAGACTGTTGATTCCAAAAAAATCGTTTCCCAGCGCATTGGCAGTTGATGCTGTTGATGTATTTTTTCTTTGATCGGCGCTCTGCATCAGGGTGATGTCATATTTGTGTCCGTTTCGCAGCTTGTTTTCATAAGTCAGAATATTTTCAAGAACAAAACTCTTTTCGGTATAAAAGGTTGCCTGCGCAAAACCTTTGCCCAGAACGCTGCTCGGGTCTTCGAGTGATCTGAAATCATTGGTTTCGCGGGCACGGATATCAGCACTGGCATTCAAACGGTATTTCAGGCCTTTTACAGGCATCACTTCCAGATATCCATTGTACATTCCGCGGTTTCCATAAACTGTCAGGCTGCGGGTTTTTTCCCAGTACAATGGATTTACGGTTTTAAAATCCCCAAGAGGGTAGAGGTTAAGTTCACCCTGCTCATCATACAGCTTGGCAATGGGTGAAAAAGTAATAAAATCCGTCCATGAACTGTTTTCCTGATTCTGTACATAATCAGAGTAAAATGCAATCATTCCAACAGTTATCCATTTATTTACTTTCTGGTCCAGGGCAAGTTTACCGGTATAGCGTTTGTAATCCGAACTCAGCCTGACCCCGCCCTGATTAAAATAACCGAGCGAGGCGGCAAATTTTGTGTTTTCATTTCCTCCGCTGAGCGAAATATCCTGTTTTGTAAGAAGCACATTCTTTTTAAATGCCTGATCCATCCAGTCAACGTATGCCTTGTCCTTAATATTTTGAAGTTCTGTAGGTGTAAAAATCAAATTATCAGGCATGTACGTTGTTGAATCATTCAGGTTTCCGGTCCATCCGTTGGCTTCGGTTGCTTTATCACCCCTGAAAGCTTCACGTCTGAGCCGGATGTACTCATCCGGTGAAAATACTTTAAAATTTGGCTTTACATTCTGAACGCTGATGTAACTGTCATAGTTGACATTGATCTTCCCTTTGGTATCGCTACCCCTGCGGGTAGTAACCAGAATAACCCCGTTTGATGCCCTTGCGCCGTAAATGGCCTGTGCCGAAGCATCTTTCAGTACACTAATTGTTTCGATGTCGTCAACGTTAATTTCGTTAATGGAAGTTACCGGGAAACCATCCACCACATACAACGGGCTTGTACTTCCTTTCAATGAATTGGTTCCACGCAGCAAAACATTTGAACTTCCTCCTGGTCGTGCACTTCCCACGCTCACATACATCCCGGCTACCTGTCCTTTTAGCATGCCCTGCAGGTCAGATGATGGCCGGGCAATCAGCTTATCAGTTTTGACTGTTGAAACCGATCCGATAAGGTCACTTCTTTTACGTGTTCCATACCCTACCACCACAATTTCACTTAAATCCTGAATATCTGCCTGCATTTCAACATTCAGAACAGTAATAGTTCCAACAGGTATTTCAACTATTTGAAAACCAACAAAAGAAAAAACAAGAATCTCACCGGGTTTTACGGCAATGGCGTATTTTCCGTTAACATCGGTTGTGACGCCTATGGTTGTACCTTTAATAATTACGTTAACACCCGGAAGTGTTGTGCCATCCTCTTTGGAAGTTACGGTTCCTTTTACACTGGATGTTTGGGCATACAGTTTCTCTCCGGCTGTAAGAAACATCAGTAAGCACAATAAATAAATGATTTTCAATTTCATAAGCTAAGACGCTTTAAGAGTTTATCGAAAACTATCGAAAGTTCAAAGGTAAAGTCTAACATGTGGAGGTTGGTTTCTTGATTGTTCAATAGGGTTATTCCAATGCCCTAAAGTAAAGATAATCCTAAAGCAAAACAATAGCTGTTGGATCAGCAATCTCCGCGCATTGAATACTGATGAAATCTGATTTGCATATTAAATTATAAAGCTTCATGTAAGAATGTCAAAGATGCTGTTAAAAAAATAACAACTCCTAAACCTCCTAAACCTCCTAAACCTCCTAAACCTCCTAAACCTCATAAACCTCCTAAACCTCCTAAACTTTCTATACTTTCTAAACTTTCTAAACCTCATAAACCTCCTAAACTTTCTAAACCTCCTAAACCTCCTAAACTTTCTAAACCTCCTAACCCATACAAAGCCACCCATTATTCAGGATATCAAACACAGATTATCAACATGTTTTCATTCAAAATTAAAAATTCATCATTCATAATTAACTCTTCAACCCCTGTATTCCTTACTTTTGCACCTAAATTCACAGCAATGAAGATTATCGGAATTATCCCCGCCCGTTATGCTTCTACCCGGTTTCCGGGCAAGCCTCTGGCAATGATCAACGGAAAAAGTATGGTCATGCGTGTATATGAACAGGCCATGAAAGCTGCTTCACTTTCGGCAGTATATGTGGCTACCGATGATGAAGCCATTTATAAACATGTGAAACTTCACGGTGGTCAGGTTATGATGACCTCGGCTGACCATCCCTCGGGCACTGACCGATGTTATGAAGTTGTATCTAAACTTGCTGATATTCAGTCAGAAGATGCTGTGATTAACATTCAGGGTGATGAGCCTTATATTGATCCTTCACAAATAGAGGCAGTTGCAGAACTGTTGTACGAAAAACATGTGGAGTTGGCTACACTGGTAAAAAAAGTTAATACGCAAGAGGAACTTTTTAATCCGAATGCCGTTAAAGTCGTCATTGGCCAAAATGGTACTGCCCTTTATTTCTCCCGTCAGGCCTTGCCTTTCGTGAGGGGAACAGCGCAGGATCAGTGGCTTGATCATCATATTTTTTATAAGCATATCGGCATTTACGGCTACAAAGTTCAGTGTCTCGAAAAAATTGTAAACCTTCCCGTCGGAAAGCTGGAACAGGCAGAAACGTTGGAACAGTTGCGGTGGCTCGAAAACGGTTTTACAATCCATACGCGTCTGACCGGATTTGAAGGTATTTCTGTGGATGTGCCCGAAGATTTGCTAAAACTTATGAACAAATGTTGATTATCAGTTATTCAAATTGTAATTTTGCCTAAATTCTGAAATTCAATGATAGAGAAAAAGCAAATTTCTGCTTTAATTCCGGATCTGCTTCACAAGAATGAATGCGTGATAATTCCAGGCTTCGGCGGGTTTATTACCAATTATTTGTCGGCACAGATTCATCCGGTTCAGCAGAAGTTTACACCTCCTTCATCCACAGTGGCTTTTAATGCCAACCTGCGCACCAATGACGGACTGCTGGCATCTGAAATTGCAAAATCCTATCATATTGATTATGCTGAAGCTCTTAAGGTTGTGCAGGATTATTCATGGTGGTGCATCAACGAACTGCATGCCTCGCGCACACTCGAAATACTGAGCGTGGGAGATTTGAGGTTTGATGATGAAAAAAATATACAGTTTGAACCCGATCCGCGTGCAAACTTTCTGAACGATTCTTTTGGCCTGACTTCATTTGTCAGTCCTGCCATCAGACGCAACAAACAGGGTACTCTTGCGCAGCATAAACCTGTTTTCAGGGATAAACGTGAACGTGGCACCTGGCGGAAAGTGACGAATGTGCTGAAATGGTCGGTGATGGTTGCCCCATTGCTGATGCTCATTTTCTATTCGGTATACCAGACGGGTTTTATCAATCTTTCTACAGGGCTGTCATCCATTGGCCCAGATATTCAAAGCAGTGATATTACGAACAGTGTAAATCAACTGATTGCTGAAACGGAGCATGCTTTTCCTCCGGCCTTCAAATCACTGGACGAAAATCAAACTGTCGCATCCATTCCCGACACTACAGTTTATCGTTTTTCAAATACATCAGTTCCGGCTGCGGGATCCGCTAACACAGCCATTCAGGAACCAGAAAGTGAAAATGCATCCCATGGGGAGCAAACAATTGCAAGTAATGGTAAGTTTCATATTATTGGAGGTTGTTTTGCTGAAAAGGAAAAAGCAGATGCTTTTATCACAGCTTTAAGGCAGCAGGGGTATCAGTCAGAACTGGCCGGAACATCACGTAAAGGTTTACTGAGGGTGAGTATCAGCAGTTTTGCCACCGAAAACGAAGCCATAGCCGGGCTTTCATCCATCAAGGCAAAAGTTTCCTCCGACGCCTGGATACTTGAATTCTGATTCTGAATCAAATTTCTCTACAATTTCTGCAAGCTAAATCAGAAAGTAGTTTTTTCGAAAACCGGCTAAAGTATTATTTTTGCATCCTTTAAACAGAAATACCCGTGGGCAAGAACAAGCACAAGCATTTTGCTGAAAATCTGACATTTCCGAATTTTTTTCAGGACCGTTACGAACAACTGCAGGAAGGTTTCAAATATAAAGGCTGTTGGGCAGACAGTTTTTTTAAAAACCGGGGTCCGGTTACGCTGGAAGTTGGATGTGGAAAAGGTGAGTATACTGTTCATCTTGCAAAAAAATACCCTGAACGCAACTTTGTCGGAATTGATGTTAAAGGTGCCCGCATGTGGCGCGGGGCAAAAGATAGTGAAGAAGCCGGACTGAGGAATACAGCCTTTATCCGGTCGCATACCCAGAATATCGGATATTTTTTTGAAAAAGGTGAAGTTGATCAGATATGGATACCGTTTGCTGACCCACAACCTAACAAGCCATCCCAACGAAAACGGCTTACCAGTCCGCAACTCCTTTCCAGATATGCCGGTATTCTCAGCACTGACCATATAATTCATGTAAAAACTGACAGTCTGTTTTTGTTTGAATATACCCTTGATGTGATTCAGAAAGAGGGTCATAAGCTGATCTATCATACATTTGACCTGTACAATTCAGGTATTCAGGAGGATGTAACCGAAGTGCAGACTTTTTACGAAAATCAGTTTCTGGCAGAGGGTCATACAATTAAGTATCTGAAATTCAGGCTGAATGGTTTCTGATGATAATTTCTTTCAAAAGGTTTATGCCGTAGCGCGACTGATTCCTTATGGGAGGGTTACATCTTACGGGGCTATTGCACGTTATCTGGGTTCCGGCAGATCGGCCAGAATGGTGGGATGGGCAATGAATCAATCACATATCGCAATGGATATACCTGCGCACCGTGTAGTAAACCGGAACGGCGTTTTAAGCGGGAAACATCATTTTGGAGGAAGTCAGGTTATGCAGCAACTACTTGAAAGCGAAGGTATTGTTGTAGTGGATGATCAGATTATGGATTTTGAAAAGTATTTCTGGAATCCGGCAACAGAATGCCCCGGATTATTCTGAAAATGGGCTATTAAAACAATCCTTTATTTCAACGAAATTTTTGCTTTAAAATGTTGCCTGTAATTGTGTGCAAATTCTCCAAATGCATTAATTTTGCAA
>CAZKCK010000112.1:0-14043 GCA_964550695.1 uncultured Bacteroidales bacterium
CAAATACTCATTCACATAGGCAAATACCCCTTCTTCTAGCGATCTGAATTCGTAATGAACACATGCTGCAGCTAGTTTCTCCATTTTTGCTTCTGTAAAATACTGGTATTTATCGCGGATATCGGCAGGCGTATCAACAAATTCAATCGCTTCTTCAACTCCCATAGCTTTGAAAGTAGCCTGAGCAAGGTGCAGAAATGCCCTCGCCTTGCCGGTGCCAAGATTGTAAATACCCGAAACTGATTTCAATACAAACATCTGGTACAACACCTCAACCACATCCTTTACATAAATAAAATCGCGCAGTTGCATGCCATCTTCAAAATCAGGCCGGTGCGACCTGAACAACTTTACCTTGCCTGTATTTTTAATTTGATTGTATGAATGAAAAATGACTGAAGCCATGCGGCCTTTGTGATATTCATTTGGTCCGTACACATTAAAAAACTTAAATCCCGCCCAGAAATCCGGTTTATTTTCCTGCGCTAGCACCCATTTATCGAAATCATTTTTTGATTCACCATACGGATTGAGAGGCTTAAGTAAATGAATTCGTGATTCATCGTCATCATAGCCAAATTCACCACCGCCATAGGTAGCGGCACTCGAAGCGTACAGCAACGGGATGTTAAACCGGGTGCAAATCTCCCACACCTTTTTAGAATAGTTCAGGTTCAGCAGATCAAAGACCGAGCGGTCAAATTCAGTAGTATCGGTACGGGCACCCAGATGAAATACAACATCAACATCTTTGCAATTCTCAGTTAACCAGGCGTTGAAATCCATTCTGTCAATCTTCAGTACGAAGATTTTATGCTCAAGGTTTATGCTTTTCAACGGATTCGAAAAATCATCAACCACCACAATGTCCCTGATGCCCTTGTTATTGAGCTTACCCACCATACAACTGCCGATAAATCCGGCTGCACCTGTTACAACGTACATTTCAGTTTAAATTTAATTATAAATAAAGATTCACGCGTGCAAAAATAGTCAGAATCACACCACTTCAAAATGGGCAGGATTAAAGTTGCTGCCATGCACCTTTTGAAGCAGGAACAGCACTGCATCCCTGCCATCCTCACCCAGTGAAAGGCTGTAATCATTTACATACAGGCTGATGTGCTGCTGAATAACATCTTGCGCCATTTCAAAAGCATGGCATTTCACAAAATCAGTTGATGCTTCAGGGTGCATGAATGCAAAGGCAATGCTTTGGTGTATCAGGTTCGAAACCTGTTTTAACAGCGCATGATCAAGATTTTTATTCCCGATAATTCCACCTAATGGTATTGGTCTGCCGGTTGTTTGTTCCCAGATACTTCCCAGATCGGCAATTTTAACAAGGCCTTTCTGCTGATAGGTAAACCTGCTTTCATGAATAATTACACCGGCATCCACCTTGCCATTGCTTACAGCGGCTTCAATTTCTGAAAAAAGCATTTCAATCTTTTTACCTTTATCGGCGTAGGCTGACTTGTATAAAAAAGCTGCGGTGGTGTATTTACCGGGTATGGCAATTAAAGGATCGGGATTGTTTAAAAACCTTTCAGGTTCCTTTGCAATCAGCAGCGGCCCCACACCTTTTCCGAGTGCCGAGCCGGAGTTCAGCAGGCAATAACGGCCGTAGAGGTATGCATAGGCATGGTAACTGCATTTGGTAATATCCAGCAGCCCGTCAAATGCCATACTGTTCAGTTCTTCAACGTCGGCAATATGGCATTCGAAACGCAGGCCACCTGTATCAATTTTACCATTTACAAGGGCATCGAAAATAAAAGTATCATTTGGGCACGAAGAAAAACCCAGACGCAACGTCTTTATGTTCATTGTTTTATTTAGGATTGGCTACCAACCCTTCATAAACTGCCTTTTTAAGGTTTTCAATTGCCAGTTCTATTTCCCATTCGCTCTTATCCTGCAGGCCAACATAATTGGATACGGCCCTTATTTCAAGAAAAGGAATTTCGCGTGCGGCGCACGAATAAAAGAATGCGGCGCCTTCCATCGATTCAATCTGAGGGTTCAGCCTGGCCATAAGCGGTGTATGGCTTTTACCGGTCAGGTCCATGTGGTTGACTGTTGCGCCCCTCGCATACGGGATGTGCTTGAAGCCCAAAACCTGATTGTGGTGAGGGTTGCTAATGATGGTACCTCTGAAAGGTTCCGGCAGACTGGTATCAAACCCCACTTCAACGATGGGGGTGAAGCCGGTGGCATCGGTAATGCCAAATTCCGGAAGACATTCTTCATGAATGTTTAACACCGTTCCGGGAGGAAAATCAGGTGAAAAGGATCCACAAATACCGGCATTGATGGCCAGATTGTAACGGGTTTTGTCGAGTGCTTTGGTAGTACCAAAAGAGGTAGCGAGCATGCCAACGCCTGTAACCAACACATCTACACGATGTTCAGTATACCTGAATGAATAAAGATTGCCGGCAAATTTTCTTAAAAACCAAAGATCTGACATTAATGGCTTTGCTTCAAGCCATGTTGCTGCAACTATAAGTATTCTCATTGCATTAAAGGTGTTTAAACAGAAAATTGTTCTCTATGATGCTTAAATTCGTGTACAAATCTACATAAAAAAAACTTTTTCCTACATTTGTAGCGAATTAATTTAAATCTTTTCGATTACAAATTTGCTTTTCCAAGTATTAACCCTTTAATATTACTAACATCAAATTATGACACAACAAGTAAAAACGCTCTTAAGTGAATCAAAGACTGCCAGATGGATAGCTTTGGCACTTATTTCGATCACCATGTTTTTTGCCTATTTCTTTGTAGATGTGGTAGCACCTCTGCAAAGTTTGCTGGAAAAATCACCATACTTCTGGTCACCTGAAGTATTCGGAATGCTTGGTGGTTCTGAATTCTTTCTGAATGTGTTTGCATTCTTTCTGATTTTCTCAGGGATTATCCTTGATAAAATGGGAATTCGCTTCACTTTGATTACGGCAGGATTAACGATGGTATTAGGAGCTGGTTTAAAATACTATGCCCTCACCGATGGTTTTGCTGCAACAGCCTTTGCTACATGGCTCAATTCATTCTTTACCGGTGTACCTGCTTCTGCAAAATTAGCTTTTGTTGGGTTCAGTATTTTTGGTGTTGGTGTTGAAATGGCAGGTATAACCGTTTCAAAAACCATTGTTAAATGGTTTAAAGGAAAAGAAATGGCTCTTGCAATGGGACTTGAAATGGCAACTGCACGTCTGGGCGTTTTTGCTGTATTCCGCCTCACTCCTATTTTTGCCGAACAAGGTGGCGTGAGCAATTCTGTGCTCTGGGGTCTTGCATTTCTCTGCATCGGCTTCCTGACCTTCTTTGCATATACCTTTATGGATGCGGCTCTGGATAAACAAACCAATGCCTCCGGTGAACTTGTGGCCGAAGAAGAATTTAAAATCAGTGACATTGGTAAAATATTCTCAAACCCCGGATTTCTTGCAATCGCTGGGTTGTGCGTTCTCTTTTATTCAGCTATTTTCCCATTCCAGAAATTCGCTACTGATATGCTGGCCTCAAAACTTAACCTGCCCATTAAAGAAGCAGCTGCATATTTTTCGTACTTCCCAATAGGTGCAATGGTACTTACTCCCTTTATCGGATATTATCTTGATTTAAAAGGAAAAGGTGCTACCATGATGTTTTATGGTGCAATCCTTCTTACTGTTTCACATTTGATTTTTGCGTTGGTTCCTTCTGAATCTTTTAATGTTGTAATTGCCATCATAACGATCGTAATTCTTGGAACTGCCTTCTCACTCGTTCCTGCTTCGATGTGGCCCTCGCTGCCTAAAATTGTTGAAGACCGCTATTTAGGTTCTGCCTATGGAGCCATTTTCTGGATTCAAAACATTGGATTGCTTGCAGTTCCTATTCTCATTGGCTGGTCAATTTCTGCATCAAACCCGGGCGTTTCTGAGCAGATTGCTGCTGGTGTTGAAGGTGCGAAATACAATTACACGATTCCTGAACTCATTTTCGCAGGCTTTGGCGTTCTGGCAATGATTCTTGCACTTGTGCTCAAAGTTGTTGATAAGCGAAAAGGCTATGGCCTTGATCTCCCGAATAAAAGGAGCTAATCATATTTTATATGCATAAAAAAAGCTGTCTGAAAAGGCAGCTTTTTTTTATTGCAGCAGTTTCTAACTGCCTGAAATCAATCAATTCGCGTATTTATGGCAAAACAACCTGAATAAACAGTGCCGCATTGTTGTCAAGCATAATCATGTCAAGTGCATCAATGCTGCCATCTCCATTAATATCTTCCGGTATATAGCCTGTACCAAAAACGGCAGCCAGATTGTCGGCTGAAATCATATCAGGACCATCAACAGCACCATCCTGATTCGTATCACCTGCATACAACACATACTTCCCTGATATGAGTTTCATGTTATTGCCAAAGGCCTGCGATGAAGCTGTACTGAAATTGTAACTGACCGCCGTCCCTGTAAAAGGGATGTGTGTAGCCGACCATGTTTCAATACTGTTGCGGTGGTGTACCACAATATAATAGCTTGAATTTAATGCGCCCGGAATGGTAACTGTAGCTGTCCCATCAGTGTTAACATTTAGTGTGTAAGGTCCGCCAGCAAGTGAATACGGAGAAGCTGAATTCCGCAACTCTACCGTAATCTGGTCGGCAACAGTTCCCTGATATTGGTTTCCGGTTGCATTCTGCGCTTTGTTCAATGTGGTACCGTTGAACAATCCTTCCGGAAAAACTGTCAGGTTCAGGGTGCGGTCAAGGCTCACAATATTGATATTGTAATCTTCCGTTTCGCCATAAGCATAAGCAGAACAGGCATCAAAGCTGCTATTGTTCCATACTTCACGCACACGCATACGGGTAGTTCCGGTAGTGGCAGTTGCCGGTACGGTGAAGTTGATGTTACCCGTGGCAGGTGTAGCGCCTACAATAACATTCCCAAGTTTTTCTGTAGTCTCAAAGGTACCGTTCTGGTTGTAATCAATCCACACTGAAATATTATTCCCGCTGGTGTATGTCCCGGGACTCAGCGTGATTGTATAGGCAGTATTTTGTGTGAGGTTGGTTGATAAACTGCTGTAATAAGTGTAAAACGGGCTTGCGGAGGCACCGGTAGCATTGTTAATGGTTCCAAGCTGAACAAGCGTAATGTAATCCCCGTCACCCGTACCACTGGTATATGCCGGAGTGCAATAAACATAGGGTACCACATTGATGTAATTGGTTTTTATTTCCGGGTCAGAACCATATACGTTTGAAGTGGTAAGTGTAACCGAATATTGCCCGGTAGCAGTAAACTGCACCTGCGGGTTCTGTGAGCTGGCACTGGTTCCACCGGTATATGTAATATTATTTGGGCTAAACGTCCAGGTCCAGCTTGTGGGTGCAAAGCCTGTTTCATCGGTAAATGTAACGGTCTGTGCAACAACCGGGGTAAGCGAACTTGCTGAAAAAGCACTTACAGGCGGCCCGAATGTAGCGGTCTGGGCAGTAATACCCGTTGAATAAACGTTGGTGGCATTGAACGACCATGCCTTGTAATAATAATTGGTTGCGGGGATTAATCCGGTATGGTTCTGGGCTGTACCGCTTCCGCTGTATAGAACTGTTCCACCGCCAGGTATTGAATTTCCGGCAACATAGATTGTTCCATTTGCGGGTATACCAAATGTGGGTGTTGATGACCACACGATCATTACATTGTTGTTAGCCGCATTTTTAGCCCATGAAAGATTGATCTGTGTATTGCTTGAGGTGCTGGCCGTAAAGGTTGAAGGATTGGCCGGACCCGTTTCAATCAGATCGCTTTCCCAAAGACCACGGCCGTAAGTGGCAGCCTTAATTTTGTTTAATGCCGGAGTGGCTGCATTGTAATAGATTTCAAGTTCACGTACATCAACCACCGGAAGCCCGCTGCTGAAAGGCAGCCAGTTAGTTAATGATGCATCTTTGTAATAGATGGCAGTTTCATTACCCACATACAATCCTTCGTTGCTGTTTTTGTCATATACCAGGCAATTGGTATAAATTGATGGCAAATTGGATGAAATATTCGTCCAGCTTGCCCCTTTATTGATGGATTTGTACACACCGTACTGGGCCGTTGCATATACAATGTCAGAATTGGTTGGATGTGCTTCCAGATCGGTTGGGGTATAGCCTCCGGGCAAAGTACAACTGGTCCAGGTTACGGAAGCATCATTGGCATTGTCAGTTCGTTTCATCTGACCGGAACGTACCACATACAAGGTATTTACATTGGCCGGAGATTGTTCAAGCACAATACAGTTGCCGGTTTCTCCTGTTGAAATCACGGTCCATGAAACCGGCGAACCGGTTTTTACGTTGGTGCTCCGCCAAACATTTTTATAACCCACAAACATAGTTTCAGGGTTGGTTTCATGCAAAGTATACGGGGTTACCCATCCACCGCTTTCCGTTATTCCATTCACGCCATTTTTGGCAATGGTTGAATAACCACCACCCGATGACCGTCTGATATCACCATAATACAGGGCGCCGTACCTGTAACCTGAGTTTGAATAATCAATAATACACTCCATCCCGTCGCCACCGATTACGGTAGTAAATGCAGTACCGTTTCCAAATGCAGTGCCGTTATCCTGATAACCATTCATGGTGAGCGCAGTGTTGGTGGCACTCTGCCCGATCTTATAAATCTGGGCAATGCCAAGCCCTCCCGAAATATCAGTCCATGTTGTTCCACCGTTTGCAGTCACGGAGATACCACCATCACAACCAGTATATAACTTACTGTTAACAGGTGAAAAATCGAGTGAATGGATATCGGCATGCACTGATGGTGCACAGCTTGTACCCCATGAACTTCCAACCCAGTGTGAATTGATGGTAAGGGTAGATCCTCCGTTGACACTTTTCCAGATATTTATTCCACCAAGGTACAGTATATTGGCATCTGCCGGATCAACGGCTATGCACAGGTCGTACCCAGCCTGGCTGCTTGTTCCGCTGCCATCGCAGGCATAATCCATGATATTGGGGGTGGTGGATTGTGTGGTAAAATTCAGTCCGCTGTCAGTTGACCGCATGATGCCTGAAAACGTGCCATTGGTCTGCATAACATATACATAAGCCGGGTTTGCCGGCGAAACACCAATCACCATACGGGTTCCTGTAATGATACCGGAAGTAATCTGTGTCCATGTATCACCGGTGTTTACCGAACGGTAAAACTTACCGCTTTCAGTTGCATACACGATGGTCGGATCGCCGGGTTTGAATCTGACGTCCTTATAATGGTTTGTATTGGAAGATTTCCGGATCCAGGTTGCACCTCCGTCGATGGTTTTATAAATACCTCCACTTGTTGCAGCCAGCATGATATTCGGATCAGCCGGATGCATGATGAGCATACCCACAGTTTGGTTGCCCATTCCTGTATTTGCAGGAGCCCAAGTGGTGCCTCCATCGGTGCTTTTGTAAGTGCCCATTCCCGGGGCATCGCCTGAATCGCGGTCGCCGGTGCCAATCCAGATTATATTGTAGAGGCTGGGATGCACCAGAACGGACGAAACACCCAGTGTGGGCATACCTGCTGAGAGATTAGTCCAGGTAAGACCTCCGTCGGTTGTTTTCCAGAGCCCGCCGGAAGGTGATCCAACATACATTATGTTACCGTCAGTGGGATGAAAGCCAACGGCATTCACACGGCCAAGGCCATTTGGCTGGCCTGTGGCATTGGCAGGCATGGCCACAGGGCCAATCTGCGTCCAGGTTCCGCTGACTGATTTTTGTGCATTGTAGGTTCTGAAATATTCTTTTGCTACGGCACCCGGAGCGGGAAGCTTTCCATCGGCCAGTACACGGCTGCTGTTGATATATTCCCAGCGTTTGAATACTTTCCAGCCGCTTCCCTTTGTAACGGGACGGTTTTCCCAGTATTTTTCGAATGCATGAACGGTTGCTGCGAATTTTGCATCCGGATCCTGCATCATCTGGAACCAATATGGATAATTGGCTGTATCGTTTACTACAACGGGTGTCTGAGCAACAACAACAGGCAGTTGAAGCAATAATACCACGAACACTGACAAGGTAAATAGCAGATATTTCATAAGAACTACTTTAGAGAGTAAAGATACAAAAAAATGAACACTTATAGTGCAAATTGAAGTAGCCCGAATGAACAATCACTGAAAAAGCCTGCCAGAATGGTTATCTGCACAGGCTTTTATACAATCAGGACAATTGGCCGGAATTTCAGAATTTATGGCAACACCGCAGCCACAAACCCCGCCGCATTGTTATCCAGCACAATCATATCCAGCGCATCAATACTTCCATCACCGTTGAGGTCTTCGGGGACATAGCCTGTTCCGAAGGCTGCGGCTTCGTTATCAACCGGTATCATATCGAGCCCGTCAACAGCACCATCCTGATTTACATCTCCGGAATAAATCAGGTACTTGCCCGAAGAAAACAGCAGATTGTTGCCAAAGGCTTTATTGGCTGCATCCGTAAAATTATAATTAACAATGCTGTTGTTAAAATCCACCGGAACTGCTGACCAGGTCTCAATACTGTTGCGGTGTTTTACAACAATGTAATGGCTTCCGGTAACCGAAACCGGGATTGCAGTGGTTGCCATTCCACTGGTATTCACATGAACCGTAAGCGGTAATCCGTTTATTGTATATGGGCTGGTTGCAGCATGTAATTCTACGCTGATCTGGTCGGCAATATCTCCGCCGAACTGATTGCCGGAGCCATTGGAGGCCTGATTCATGGCTGTTCCGTTAAACAGGCCTTCGAGAAATACATTCAGTTGGAGTTGTTTGTTTGCAGCAGGTATATCAATCATTACGTTATCGATAAACCAGTTGTCGAACTGGTAATGGTCGCCGTCAATGACCCATGCAATGTAGGTTGTGGCGCCCAGATTATGCGTCACCTGTGTATTGATAACAGTTCCGGATGGTATGTCGCCGGTTCCGGTGGCATACGTCCAGTCTTCGTCGGTCCAGTTGATGAGGTCAGAACTGCTTTGGATTTTTAAGGTGGCGCCTGTTCCCCAGTCATCATAAAATGTAGTAAAAGAAAGGTCGATCTGGCTGGCATTTGTTGTATTCAGTTCTTTGGTAATTAAACGCGAAATACCAATTTTTCCGGTCCAGTCGCAACGCATTTCATTGGCAGTACCACCGGCATTGGATGAATTTGACAGGCCCCAGCGGTTAGATTCAAGCCCTCCTGAATAGGATTGGCTCCAGCAGGCAGGCATGGCAAAGGATGAAAAGTTCTGGGCAATGGAGGTTACGGCCGGGCACGGGAATGAAATCACTGTAACTGCGTAATGTTGCATGCCGGCATAGCTGTCGCCCCACACCATTTCATGCAATCCGTAATCCCAGGTATCGTGCAGCAGAACCTTATTGCCCGTGAGGTCGTACCCAACGCCCAGCATGGTATGGCCTGCTACCTGTATCATTACCGGAAAGCCCATATCAATCATCGATGTGTAATCGCTAAAACTAAAACCCTGGGTAAGCCCGTTGTACCCCAGTATATATTGGTTATAATATCCTGTAACGGGGCAACCGCGTGATTCGAAAAAGAGCTTCAGTCCGTAGCCTCCGTCGCCATCACTGATGTTTCCGAAAGCACCTCCGTCAACAAAATAAGTGAATATGGTGGAGCCGTCTATGTTCCCGAAACTTGATTGATTTGTTTTCATAAAATCACCTGTACAATCTCCGTAAGTATGTTGGGTCCAGCCATTGGTTATAAATGGGTCAGGATCTGAATTGCCGGTCCAGTAATCGTCAACATGTCCGCGGGTTGTTCTTCCGTCAAGACCCAGCATGGTAGCACTCAGGGGGCATAAGCTCTGTACTGAACCGTTAATTGTTACCGTACCCCAAAGGCTGTTATCGAGCGGTGCCAGACCTCCATTGGCAGGTCCTGTGTACACATCCGGATATCCGTTGTTGTCATAATACCCGGCCATCATGGCCGCAGATGTTGCAGAACAACCAAACGTCCAGTCATAAGCCGGTACATTGTTTAACAGAACAGCACTCTCGGTTGGCTGCGCCAATGGCATACGAAAAGCGGGTGGTCTGGTACCCGGTACCCTGATGGTAACAGCCTCCTTACCGTTAATGGATGTACGTGAATGAATAAATTGGTCAGGAGTCACAAATTGTTGTTCCTGTGCTGACATGGCAATTGGAATGATGCCAAAAACAACAGCCAGAAATCTCTTTGTAAATAACAACATATAAGTAAGTTTTGATTCGGGATGATTTGTAATGATTGTTCAAAAAACCAATACAAAATTAAAAAATTATAAACTAAAAAAGCAGGATAATTGGTTACCCTGCCTTTAATTTTGAATTCCGATTGTTTACGGCAAAACCGCACTTACAAAAGCAGCAGCATTGTTATCCAGAATAATCATGTCGAGGGCATCAACACTGCCATCGCCATTGATATCTTCGGCCATGTACCCCGCACCAAAATTCGCAGCCTGATTATCCAAGAGGATCATATCAAGTCCGTCAACGGCTCCGTCCTGATTGGCATCACCGGCATAGAAGGCATACACTCCGGATATTTCGATCATGTTAAAACCCAAGGCTTTTGAAAAGTCATTGGTAAAATCATATTCCAATGGTGAATTACCAATGGTAACAGGGTCCGCACTCCAGGTCTCCACACTGTTCCTGTGATTTATTTTCAGGTAATAATCCCCATCTGGAACACCTCCGACTGCCGAAGCGATTGTTCCGTTCTGATTTAATTCCACACCGTTTGCATGGCCTTTTACAGTGTAGGGTGAAACAGTTTCAGCGAAAGAAACAATAAGGGTGTCAGCAATGGTACCGGCAAAATGGTCACCGCTTTCATCCTGTGCCTTGCGGTTTTCACCCAAGCCAGCATCATACAGCGATTCCAGATATATTTTGAGATTGTATACACTGAACAGTGAATTACATGTCAGACTCCAGCGATTGTTCTGATCTTTGACCCGTATATAAAACATATGCTGGCCGGTGGTAATTCCCGCAATATCAATTTTTGTCGTCTGATCCACATGAACAGAAGGTGTGAAAGGAATTTGAGTTCCGGCGCCAAAGCCGGGGTCTGCATCAAAAAAATATTCAATTTGTGTAACCGGGCTATCGTAAGGTTCATGTGCAAAAAACAATTGATTTGAAGTCAGACTCCATTGGTTGAATGCATTTTTGACTCTTACTGATAACAAATGCAATCCCGGTGTGATACCAGTCATATTTATCGGGAATACACTTAAAACATTTTTTCCGCTGGTGATTTCAACAGGTGTGCCCATTCCGAATCCGGGGTCAGCGTCAACAAAATATTCCATCTGAACAATGTCCTGCCCGTAGGTTTCATGCGCAAAAAATACCTGAAATGCGGTTAACGACCAATCATTTTCCGCATTTTTTACCCGCACAGCCACCGAATGCAGGCCGGTGGTGAGGCTGGTGGTGTTGATGCTGAAGTTCTTTGAAACATCAGTACCCGGTGCAATTGAAAGCGGAGTAGCCAGTCCGAATCCGGGATCAGTATCAACAAAGTATTCCATGGCCTGTACATCTTCTGCAATTATATTTTCAACAGTAAAAAAAACAGATGCAGAAGTCAGACTCCAGATTCCCGTTTCAGTGCGGCTTCTTACCCCAATCAGATGAATTCCGGTGGTGAGCCCGGTGGTATTGATGCTGAAGTTTTCCGATACCGTATGACCGGAAGTTACAGGAATATCGGTGGCCAGGCCGAAACCGGGATCAGCATCAATGAAGTACTCCATTTTATTGATGTCCTGTGCCCGGGGTGCCGTGAGTACAAGAAACATCAGCGTAATGAATATCAGCCGTTTCATATCAGTGACTTTTGGCTTTAACCGAAACTTCAGTACCGTTAATGTTCATAAACCAGATAGCCGGTATAGAAGGCATCCCCGACAGAACATAGGGATCCGGTCCTCCGAACACACCGCAGTCAACACCGTTCAACCCTGCTCCAATGGCCGGAGAACCGGCAATGAGCCTCCATTGTGCATCGGTACTTGTTGTAAAACCTTCAAAAACTGTCGTCATATCAACATTGCTCTGGTTGCCGTTGCTGCTGCCATACTGATTATCAGCTCCGATATTGTTTGTTACCACACTGTAATAACTTGCGAAATAACTTGTACCTAAAGCTGCAGTTCCGGTAGCTATGTTATTTCTGTACACGCTGTTATACACATAATGAATTGTTCCGAAGATATTGTTCGTAATGGTTGCTGAAGATGTTGACCCCATCGTAAAACAATAACCTGTTGAAGTATTGTCAACAACATTGTTGGTCATCTGGAAATTCTGCGCTTCTGTGGTTAATTGTACATTGCTTACATAGCTTTGTGAGAGTACAATATTATCACTGGTTACATACACAATTGATGTAATACGCATTCTTTTAATAAGTAAATTGTTAGCCATTGCATATACGCCTGTGGTCGAAAACCCCATGACAATACTGCCTTCTGAACCACCATAGAAAGAGATATCACCAACTGTGGCCTCACCAATGATGGCCTGGGTAGAATCGTTTTCGAGCAGGAAATATCCTGTGCCGAGCACAACCACCCGTTTAAAAATGGAAGCCGGGCCATAGGATATCAAAGAACTTTCCAGTAAAAGGGTGTCCCCGTCAAGAACAGATACTGAATTAACTGCATCCTGCAGGGAGATGAAATCGGCCACTACGCCATTGTTGTTGATTCGCCATTTACCGGCAAATACGTCCGGATTGAAGCTCATCAGGGTGATGAGTAACACAAAGAGTAAGCGTTTTTTCATGATAAAGCAATTTAGTTGTTTTGTACTTTGTAAATAGAAAAAAAGGTATTTACAAAGATAAGATACATGTGTCATGAAGTCAATTCTTTGTGCTAATTTAGAATAATTTCACAATAGCCTGTTAAATATCATAAAAAAAGCAGGATAAATGAATACCCTGCTCTTAATAGTGTTTTACAAATGGTCTTATGGCATTACCGCACTGATAAAAATCGCAGCATTGTTATCCAGAACAATCATGTCGAGGGCATCGATGCTGCCATCTCCATTCATATCTTCCGGAATATAACCGGTACCAAAATTTGCTGCCTGATTATCCACCATGATCATATCAAGTCCGTCAACGGCTCCGTCCTGATTGGCATCACCTGAATAAATCAGATAAACCCCTGACTCAGTGACCATATTGTTACCAAAGGCTTTAGAGATATTGTCAGAAAAATCATACGTGTAAGGAGGTGTAATGCTCACAGGTGTGGCACTCCAGGTTTGAATGCTGTTGCGGTGTTTAAGGCTGATATAGAAATCACCGGAAGGCATTGCCGGAAAGGCAGTTTTACATTCACCGGCGGTGGTAAGCTGTGCGCCATGCGCAATGTGTACAGCCGGATAGGGCGAAGTTGAATCTGCCAGCGTTACCGTAAGTGTGTCGGAAATGATTCCGGAAAACTGTTCGTCGCCAGATTCATTGTGTGCCTTATTGTTGATTCCGGCGTAGGCATCATACAACCCCTGCAGATACATTTTAACATCGTACACACTTAAGGTATGATTCGATACAAGACTCCAAGTGCCTTCCTGATCCTTTACCCTGAAATACACACGATGGTCACCGGCCGTAAGCAGTGAAATATCGATCATGAATGGCTGGCTGAGTTCCTGCGCTGAAACTACCGGTACCTGAAATCCATGACCATAACCAGGATCATTGTCGAAAAAGTATTCCATCTGCACAAGGTCAGGCATATTTATATTGTGTTCGTACAAAAAAGGTTTTACATCCACCACGCTCCAGGTTTTCCCGGCATTTTTGGCACGCATGTGCAGGAGGTGTACGCCCGGTTGAATGCCTGAAGTGTTTATTGAAAACGAAGCGGATATGGAATTCCCGACCGAAACCGGTACCTGATAAGCCTGTCCGAATCCCTGGTCAGTGTCAATAAAATATTCAAGCTGAACAATCTCTGA
>CAZKCK010000113.1:0-13971 GCA_964550695.1 uncultured Bacteroidales bacterium
ACTCTATTAAACTTTATGGAATAGAAAAGACTCGTTTGAGGAAATCTGGAACAATGATTAGTGATTTCGACCTATTGATAGGTTGTACGGCTGTTGAAAAGGATTTAATAATGGTTACTGAAAATACGCGGGAATTTGAAAGGATTTCCAATATAAATATTGAAAATTGGGTTGAACGGTTTGAATGAACTTATGAAAACAATTTCAAGTACCAAACCGGGTAAGCTGCGCCACCGAATCATCCGGCAGTGTTAGTTACTTCCCCATTGCTAAGCCGGATTAAAAAATTTTGGATGAATGACGGGGCATAGTCCCTATGCAGAGCTGCGAAAATGGGCAACTTATCTGAAAGAAATGTCATCAGAAAGTTCCTATTGTGAGAACTTTATGCAAATTTAATTTAAACAAAAAGCCATGAATATTGTACATTTAAAAACAAACAACGACTATATGAACGCCTTGAAAAGAATGGAATTTCTTTTTGATGCACCGGAGGGAACACCGGAAAGCGACGAAGCGGATATACTGGCGTTGGTTATCGACGACTATGAAAGAAAGCATTTTCCGATTGAAGCACCCGACCCTATTGAAGCCATTAAAATAAGAATGGAGGAAATGCACCTTAAACAATCAGATTTAATAAATGAAATAGGCGGAAAAAGCAGAGTGTCAGAAATACTGAACAGAAAAAGGAAGCTCACTGTTGATATGATTAGAAATTTAACCTCCCGGCTTAACCTCTCAGCAACTATTCTTGTGAAAGATTATCAGTTAAGCAATAAAGTATAGTTGCGATTCGTGTAATCAACTCTAACGGATCATGCGGCGTGAGAAGCACCGGCCCGATTAGCAATCCGGGTTAATAAACAAGCAGGGCAATTTTGATGGAATGACTTAAATTTGTAATACAATTCTCTATCATTCTGGCAATATAATTAAATAACCGCCATGGAGAAATTCCGAAATAAATACCGCAGGTATACCGCTGAAAAAAAATATGTATTTTTGGTCTTCCAATCAACTTACAATCCGATAATAATGAAGCGTTTAATGAACAAAAAAGTATTATTAATGTCAGTCATCCTGACATTTTTATTTCAGCTATCCATTGTTGATCTGCAAGCGCAGGATGAACACCAGGCTGCATTCTTACAATTAAAAGATTGCATAACAAATGTAACTATTGATAAGGATACATATACGCAATCAATTGAAATTGAAAATGCTGATAAAGGCAAAATTCAATATATCCGATCAATCACCGATAGCAAAGGCAAGATTTCAAAAGAGCAGTTTATTTTTTATTTAACTGATATTGATCAGAATACGCTTGTGGTGAAGTCCTCAGAGAAAAAGAACCTGATTCATTTTGAAATTGCCAATAAGCAAAAATTTATTAGATACTTAAAAGACGAAAAACCAGACGCTTACCTCAATGTGCTCGATATTTTTGCTTCATCTGCCGAAAATGCTGCTGAAATGCTTAAACGCATCAAAAACTGCATTCAACCGGGTTCATCAGTCAGCATGACCTGGAATACGCCCAGCGAAGCACTCTTATTCCTGCAGAACAGCATTGGAACTGTGAAACACGAAAATTCCACCGTTAAGCAGGTTTTTGAGTATGATGAAGCCAATCCGTATCTGGTCAAATTAACTGCCATAGAGACCAATCAGAAAGGTGAGGCAGTTGATAATGAATATTTATATAATTTATTGGATATCAATAAAAACCTGATAACACTTAAGGTTCAGGGCACAAAAATGATTGTTTATCTTGAAACAAAAGCCAATGACAGGTTTATTCAGTGTTATAGCAAAAATGTGATTCAGAATTACAGGTATGATCTCGAAATTTTCACCGAAGACGCCGACATGGCCCGCAATATCATTGCTGCCCTGAATGTTGCAATCAGTCAGTTAAAACCTGCAAACAGGGAATATAAATCGCTTACAGAAGCATATACTGAACTAAATACAATCATCCCCGACGGTGTTCCCGGATACAGATTTACAAAACAGGCATTTGAAGCGCCTGCTGAGAAAGATGCCTTTGCCAAACTGTTTTCTGCCGAAACTGATGCCAAAGGCAAGACTGTTGACAATACCATCCTCTTCTATTTTTGTGATATTGATCCGGTTAGCCTGAATATTGAAGTATCAGGCAAGCAGGTAACCATTCATCCCAAAGCCTATTCAAAACAAAAATATTTCAAACAGTATAAGAATACCGAGTTGGATGAATACATGAATAGTTTTGATATTGTGTGTGCTGATATTGAAAATGGCAGACGGATCATCAATGCGCTTAAGTACGTGATAAATAATTCGGTACCAAAACCCGGTACATTTGCCAGTGCTGAGGCTGCACTTGCCTCCGTTTCGGATATTCTTTCTAAAAACGGCAAAGAATGTCTTCGTAAAAACCAGAATATCCTGATTGACAGCAAAGAAAGTTCTAAAACCGTGTATGCATATGAAACTGTTGATGGCAAGGGGAAAATTAAACACGAAAAATTTGAGTTCTACTCCATCTATATAGATCCGGAGCAGGTTACTATTGAGGTTAAAAGCAAAGGAATCAGAATTATTGTAAAGACAACGAATATGCAGCCTGGTATCAAGGTCTTTGAAAATGAAATTCATGAAGGCTACAGTCTGGATCTGGAATTTGAAGTTTATGATATAAAAGATGCAAAACAAACCGTTGAAGCCTTAAAATACTATATCAGGAATGCAAAACCCAAAGCACCGGATTTTTCAAATAAACAAAAGGCCATGGATTATATCCGGGAAAATGCATCCGCTGTTTATGCTGAATGGGACCAGGTGGAACAGGTTGTTGATTTTGTTGAAAATGACCCTTGTAAACTACAAATTACCAGAACAAAAACCGATAGCAAGGGTAAAAAATCGGAAGAGCGTTTTGAATTTTCGGCTGCTGATTTGAATAAAATGATGGCTGAGATTAAAGTCAGCGGAAAAAAAGTTAGCTTTCAGTGTGAAACCCGAGGAAAACAAAAATCTGTTAAAATGTACAAGGATGCTGCTCAACAAGCCTATGGTAATGAGATCGTTATTTACGCTGAAGATTTTAATATCGCCAGAAAAATCAGCGATGCACTTGTACAGGCTATCACGCTCTGCGAATAAGCCTAACAATTCTGTGTTTTTAACAAGCCTTCCTACATTAGATAACACCATTACGCTGAAACAGAAAAAAATAAATTTGCTTTTTTATTAAAAACGATTATATTTGTACCTGGATTTGGCTGCCGCGAGGCAAACAAATTTGCTGTTCATTAACTTGTTATTGGACAGTTAATCCCAATAACTCACTTTTACCTCTGTCTTTGCAGACTCATTATAATTGATTTCGAACACTGCAAAGGCAAATCCCCAAAACAAGGCGGTTTATCCGAGAGGATCGACCGCTTTTTATTTGCGCAGTTTTGTAAAAGTAACTTAGAATTTTTCATCAAAGATTTGGTAATTTGACCGCCTTTCTGCATCTTTGCCAAGCCTACCAATCATTCAAAATATAATCCACCTGCCGATGAAGATCAAAGACTTCGCTTTTGCTGGCATCATGCTTTTGCTTTTTCTTCCCTTCGTTTTATCCGAATCATTATTAAGTTTCTACAAAGAAGCAAATCAGACACATGGTATGATTTTGAGTTTTCTGAAATTTGCAATTCTGGCCACTTCAGGCGAAGCATTGGGCCTCAGGATTAAGACCGGGAATTACAATTATAAAGGATTTGGCCTTTTACCAAGAGCAATTATCTGGGGATTTCTAGGCCTGACCATAAAACTTGCATTTATTATTTTTACCAAAGGCACCATTGGATTTTTGGTTTATATGGGATTAATATCTGCACCTGAGGCTTTTGCCGGTACTTTTACGCCGGAGAAATTACTTGTGGCTTTCTCCATCAGCACATGTATGAATCTGATATATGCCCCGGTAATGATGACCCTGCACAAAATAACCGATACACATATCCTGAAACAGAAAGGCCGGTTATCGGGTTTATTAAAACCTATCCCTTTTGGCCGCATTATGGCCGGAATCGACTGGAATATTCAATGGGATTTTGTATTTAAAAAAACCATTCCATTTTTCTGGATACCAGCCCATACCATCACCTTTTTATTACCCGAAGAGTATCAGGTGCTTTTTGCCGCCCTGTTGGGCATTGCACTTGGTGTAATCATGGCCCTTGCAAGCATCATGGCTCAAAAAAAACTGAACCCGTTAACATCATCATAATTTAACCTGAACCCTAAAACTAACCAACCATGAAACAAACACCAATTGATTACGAAATTGTTACTGCCAAAGTAAAGGAAAGCGGCCTGAAAAGTATTGGTACTGCTTCTATCAGGGAAATCAAAAAACTGGTTGATGCAATTGAATCAGCCTCAGGAAGCAAATTTATCAGAATGGAAATGGGCATTCCGGGGCTTCCTGCTACCCAGATAGGCGTTGATAATCAGATTGAAGCACTGCGGAAAGGTGTTGCATCAATTTATCCGGATATTCAGGGCATCCCATCACTAAAAAATGAAATATCGAGGTTTGTAAAATTGTTTCTCAATATTGAGGTGAACCCGAATAGTTGTATTCCAACTGTAGGTTCAATGCAGGGTGGTTTTGCGAGTTTCCTGACTGTAAACCGCATGTACCGCGAGCGTGAAGGAACACTCTTCCTTGACCCCGGCTTTCCGGTTCATAAACAACAGGTTAAAATCCTTGGCCAGGATTTTCGTTCATTTGATGTGTACAATTTCAGGGGCGAGAAACTTCGTGCGAAACTGGAAGAGTGCCTTGCCGATGGAAAGGTTTCTTCAATTTTATACTCGAACCCCAACAACCCGGCATGGTTCTGCTTTACCGAAGATGAATTGCAGATTATTGCCGAACTGTCAAGAAAATATGATGTGGTTGTAATGGAAGACCTTGCTTATTTTGCCATGGACTTCAGAAAAGATTATTCAAAACCCGGTCAGCCACCCTATCAGCCCACCATTGCCAAATATTATGACAAATATATCCTGATGATTTCCAGCTCAAAAGCTTTCAGTTATGCAGGCGAGCGAATCGGAATGCTGGTAGTTTCTGATAAACTGTTTAATACCGTTGCGCCTGACCTTACAAGATTTTATAACTCTGATAATTTTGGACTGGCATTTATTTTTGGAACCATGTATGCATTAAGCTCAGGTACTTCACATTCAGCACAATATGCTTTAAACAGTATTTTGAAAGACGTGAATGATGGCAAATTGAATTTTGTGGAAGTGGTAAAAGAATACGGTGAAAAAGCTCATATTATGAAGAAAATGTTCACCGATAACGGGTTTAAGATTGTATATGACAGAGATTTGGATGAACCCATTGCCGATGGCTTCTATTTTACTTTTTCCTATCCAGGCTATACAGGTGAAGAATTGCTGGCCGAACTGGTCTATTATGGAATCAGTGCTATATCGCTGGCTATCACCGGTAGCGACCGAAAGGAAGGTATCAGGGCCTGCGTATCACTCGTACACAGAGATCAGTTCCCGGAACTGGAACGTAGGTTAAAGATGTTTCAGGATAATCATCCGGTTGCGGTTGCGTAACGGATTTTGCTCATTTCTTTTATTGACTGTATGCTTTCAGATTTCTGGAAGTCATGATTGTTTATGTAAACCACATTCTTTGAACTCCGGAAGTTCCCACCACCACCTTCCTGCCCTGATATCCTCACCTTCAGCAACCGGGCGGGTACACGGCTGACAACCAATACTTCTGTAACCCTGACTTTGTAAAGGATTAAACGGGATGTCATTCTTCCTGATAAAATCCCAGGTTTCGGCTTCAGTCCAATCCAGAAGCGGATTAATCTTGATGAGGTTATTTCCTGCATCCCACTGTGCAATCTTCATTTCGGCACGCGTAACTGATTGTTCCCTTCGTAAGCCGGTAATCCATATTTGCATCCCTTCCAGTGCTTTTTTTAGTGGTGCAATTTTTCGGATATGACAACATAACTGACGGTTGCTGATGCTTTCATAAAACAGATTGATTCCCTTGCTGTTAACCATTTCTTCGACAGATCCTGCATCTGGAAAACAAACTTCGACAGGGATTTTATAGCGGCTTTGTGTTCGTTGAATCAGATCATAAACCTCAGGAAACATACGGCCGGTATCAAGGGTAAAAACTTTAATGTTAAGTTTTTCTCTTGAAATGAAATAAGTAATAATCTGGTCTTCAATGCTCAGACTTGTTGAAAAACCAATTTTTCCGGGAAAATCTGCAGCAATTTTTCGTAATAGCTCAGGGATAGATAATTGAGCCAATTCCAGATTTAATTCATCGGTATATTCAGGGTTCATTAATTTTTTTTTGCAAAATTAAACATAATCCACCGCAATAAAAATCGGTAACTTTGCCGGAAAACCAGGCAATACCGACTATGAAAAAATTCTTTGCCCTGATTATTCTCTTAACAGGTTTCACTGCTTATGGACAGAATCCGATTGATATCTGCATTCATGACTATAATAACCGCCCGATCAAAATTGCTGTATATTATGCTGACCGGCTTAACATAACTGATTCAACCATAACAGACTCTAAAGGTTGCAGCAGATTTGATTTTTATTCAAACCATCCTGAAGGCTTGTACAGTATACTTGTTGACAACAAACCATCTGTCGATTTTTTCTATTCCGGGAATGCATTTTCAATCACAACATCCTACAAAAACTTAAACGACAGCCTTAGTTTTAACAATTCTTCAGAAAATTCCGATTATCAGAGTTTTATTAAAGCAGAATCGGAGCACAACCGCAAGATGGATGTACTTAAGAATTGCATTGATAACTTTCCGCAAAGTGACCGGTTTTATGAACAGATTTCAAAGAAGCTAATTTCAGAGCAAATTGATTTTGAAGTATATCTGAATAAATTGGTGATAAAAAATAAAGCTTCAGTTGCCGGAAATTACTTGAATATGCGCCATAAAGTATTGTTTGATGCAGAACCCGGCACGGAACGCAGGCTTGAGTTTATGAAACAACACTTTTTCGACAGGATTTCCTTTAACGATACCACCCTGATCAATACCAATGCTTATTCAAAATTGGCCATTGAGTACCTTGGGCTTTACAGCAATCCTTCACTCGATAAAAATGCTCTTCAGGCAGAATTTATAAAGGGTATTGGAATGATTATGGATAAAGCCGCAGAGAACAGAAAAGTGTATGATTTTGTTGTAAAATATTTGATTGATGGCTTTGAACGATTTGGATTTGAGGATGTAATTCAATTTATTTCAGATAAGTATATACCGGGTACCTGCGAAAACGAAACAAGGAAATCTGAATTAGCAGGAAGAATCGAAATTATAAAACGCCTCGCTCCGGGTAACCCCGCTCCTGCCCTTTCAGGCAAATCTCCTAATGGTAAGCAATTCAGTATGAACGATTTTTCTGGTAAATGGAAACTTCTGATTTTTTGGGCAAGTTGGTGTCCTCATTGCATGGATATGCTACCAAAGCTGACAGAAATTTATAATTCTTCAGATAGGAAAATATGGGAAATAATTGGCTATTCGATTGATAGTGATATAAATGCATGGAAAGCAGAACTTGAAACCCAAAAATATCCCTGGATTCAATTGTCGGAACTCAATGGCTGGGATAGTAAAACCGCGATGGATTATGGTGTATTTGCAACTCCGGTATTCTTTCTTATAAATCCTGAAAATCAAATTGTAGCCAAACCTGCCAATTTTTATGAAATCAGGGAAGCATTGAAAAAGAACAATTTATTGTAAAACAGGGGTACAAAAATCAGCAAGTGTAAAGGCCTCCCCTGCTTCATAACCTTTTACGGTTTTTTTAACTTTGCAGCATTCGGCATAGATATCATGCAAAAACAACAGCGTATAATCATGTTCAACAGCTTCCGCTAAAAATGATTCTTTTTCTTTTAATGATACAAGTGGTTGAACATCATAGGCTGTGAGCCAGACTACAGGTACATGTGCAGTTGAAGGAATAAAATCGGCTGTAAAAACCAAGGTTTTTCCTTGATAATCAATTATTGGTATCATTTGACCTTCGGTGTGGCCATGCACCATCTTCAGGAAAATCCCGTCATCAAACCAGCCCTCATCATAAATCAGATTTAGCCTGCCACTATTTTTTAAAGGAAGTAAATTTTCGGGCAGATAAGATGCCGCTTCGCGGATATTCGGGTTCATGGCCCACTCCCACTGACGCGCAGAAACATGATAACGGGCATTCATAAAAGTAAGCTGAATTTCAGTTTTATTTACATCACTAAATGTAGCTCCGCCACAGTGATCATAATGCAGGTGTGTAAAAATTACATCCGTAACGTCTTCCGGCTGAAATCCAAGTTGTTTGAGGTTTCCAACCAGATTATCATCCCCAAACCTGAACCTGAACCTGAAAAACTTTTCATCCTGCTTGTTACCCATACCGGTATCAAATAATATCAGTTTTGAACTGGTTTTAATGAGTAAACACCGGCTGGTTACTTTAACAAGATTTTGATCATCAACTTCATACAATTTTGACCAAATGGTTTTTGGTATCACACCAAACGTTGCTCCTGCATCCGATTTCCAGTTTTCGGCAATCAATGTAAATAATTCCATACTTAAATTTTGTTTGGTAAAAGTAACAAGAAAAGCAAGCACTGCTTCAATTCACAGCCGTGAGTTACTGCGAAATCCGTAATTTTGCTATGATTAAAACCAACTACTGATGAAAGTTCATTTTATCGCAATCGGAGGCAGTGCAATGCATAATCTTGCTATCGCCCTGCACCACAAAGGATACCAGATTACAGGTTCGGATGATGAAATATTTGAACCATCAAAATCGCGATTGGCAAATTTGGGATTGTTACCGGCGGATGAAGGCTGGCATCCTGAAAAGATCGACCAATCCCTTGATGCCGTAATTCTTGGGATGCATGCCCGTAAGGATAACCCGGAACTTGCACGTGCACTTGAACTTGGTCTGAAGGTTTACTCCTATCCTGAGTTTCTTTATGAGCAGAGTAAAAATAAAACCAGGGTTGTTATTGGCGGAAGTCATGGTAAAACGAGTATTACCGCCATGATACTGCATGTATTGCGGGCTGCAGGCCTCGATCCTGACTACATGGTGGGTGCCAAGCTTGAAGGATTTGAAGTGATGGTAAAACTATCAGAAGCTGCAGATTTAATGATATTTGAAGGTGATGAGTATCTGACTTCACCCATTGATCCGCGTCCAAAGTTTCACCTGTACAAACCGCATATTGCGCTTATCAGTGGCATTGCCTGGGATCATATTAATGTTTTCCCCACGTTCGAAATTTATGTGGATCAATTCAGGAAATTTATCCAATTGATTGAACCTGAAGGCAAACTAATCTATTGCAAAGAAGACCCTGATCTATGTCGACTTGCAGATGAATTTACTGATACGATATGCGAAATCCGCTATTCTGTGCCTGAATATGAAATAAAGGATGGCATAACTTATTTGATATCAGATAATAAAAAAACATCACTTAAAGTCTTTGGTAAACACAATCTTTTAAATATCAACGGTGCATGGAATGTTTGCAGAGCATTGGGAATTGCTGAAAATCAATTTATTAATGCTATTTCTGAATTTCCGGGAGCTGCAAACCGCTTAGAGTTGGTTGTAAAGACTGCCACTTGTTCAGTTTATCGCGATTTTGCACATGCGCCATCAAAACTGATGGCCACATTGAATGCTGTTAAAGAGCAATTTACTGACCGTGAACTGGTTGCTTGTATGGAACTTCATACATTCAGCAGTCTGAGCCGCGACTTTTTACCGCATTTTGCAAATACCATGGATAAAGCCGATTACCCTGTAGTGTATTTTAATCCACATGCTATTGCGCATAAAAAACTTCCACCCATTACCATTCAACAGGTGAAGGAAGGATTCATGAACCAGCGTCTCAGGGTTTTTGATGATTCTGAAAAAATGATTGAATATCTTGAAAGTTTTGATTGGGATCAAAAGAACCTTTTAATGATGAGTTCCGGAAACTTTAATGGCTTGGATATAAAAGAATTCAGCAAGAAAATATTGGCACAATCACAATCATAAAGCGCAAAACGTTGTAAACTAAACCCCGTTGCAGATGCAATCTCAGCACGTTACATCATCCCTCATCTTTTCATTATACTTTTATCACCGGTTTATTCCATCGCTCTTTTGTTGTAAAGCATAAAACCGATGTTCAGCATAAGTGACCAGCTATCGGCAATTTTATCATGGTAACTACCTGTAAGACTGATCGGTCCAAAAACTGTATTTACTACAAAGGAAGATGAAAAAATATACGCCTGATTTCCCAGATATTCACCATAAACAGGTTTCTGATCCAATGTCTGACCAATATCACGCACTGATCTGAATGTATATCCCTCAATCCGGAGATCGACCGAATTTGTAATCCTGAGAAGATTTTTAAGTCCGACCCCTGCAAAAGCAGGAGATCTGAATCCATGCAGAAACAGTACTTTTGAAACATGCGTGGGGTTAAATTGAGGCAAAAACAAAACGGTTGATGTATAATTGGTAAAAAACGGACGGTTTGATAAAAACACATCGCCATAAAACCCAAGTTTATACCGCCCTAATGTGGTAAAATAATTGTCGTAAGTAATCCTGAGATCGGCAAAAATATGTCGCTTTGAAAATATTAGCGTATCAGCAGATGTACTGCCCGGAAAATGTTCTTCTTTTCCATTTACAAGTTTTAAGCTTGCAAAAAACCTGGAACCAGCTGTCTGAAAATACTTCCGGTTCAGCGAATTAAGCTCAATCGACATTTGCAGGAGCCCAAAGCTAAAAACGGTTTTATCCAAAATAGCGTCACGTAAAACCACATTGCTTTGATAATATTTATCGGTCAGGTCACCACCAGCCATTTCCAGTTTGAAAACCCCTTTATTTGAAACAGGCCATCCAACACGCGCTGTAATAAAGTTCTCGTTTTGATAGAGGGTTGTTGGAATAATATCGTTTACAAAAACTGTATTCAGAGGGACGAAATCATATGAATTGTAGGTATAATCAAATTCAACAAAATATGGAATGGTAACAGGGAAATCATATCTGGCACGTGCTCTTACAGAAGTATAAAACCTTCCAAAATAGGAGTTTAAAGTATAGTTGGAGGCGTTTCTGCCGAGATAACTATATTTAAATTGAACAAATCCTTCATTGTGAATTCCTGAAGAAATATTTCCACCCAATTGTACTTCAAGCTTTTCTGACTTTTTAATTTCGAGTATCAGGTTGTAATATCCCGTCTGACGGTTAAATAATACCTTTGGGAAGATATAGCTAATACGATCATCGGCAATCAGTCTGAAATAATCAAATTTTATTTCGTTGAGCAACAGTTGTTTTGGTTGATATTTAAGGGTTTTTCGTATATAATCGGCCAGTTTCCCATTCAATCCCAATATCTGGATACTGTCAATAAACATATCTGGTTTACGGATATTGAATTTTTCGCGTTTTGCTGCAACTACTTCGGGATCAATCGTATCAGGAATCAACATTTTGATGCTGTCAATAACTTTCATGGTAGCAAGATATCCGCTGTCAATCATTGCCCGGGAATACCTGAAATTATTTACATCAACTTTTAAAAGATTTGGTTTAATAACAATTCCTTTCTGACCTGATGGTATGGAATACGGTGTTTTTTCCATCAGCATATTTTCGAGTTGTGAAACGATATCATCAACTCTTGGTACCTCATAATCACCAGCTGCTTTGCATCCGATAATAATATCAGGCTTAAAATCACGAATGGCAACATCTACCGGAAAATTGTTGTACATACCACCGTCAAACAGCAGACGTCCATCAATTTTGATTGGTTGAAAATAAAAAGGGAAAGTCATGGATGCGCGGATGGCATTGCCCAGATCACCCTTGCACGGAACAAATTGTTTCTGAGCTGCAATATCGCTCGACACACACCTGAAAGGAACAAATAAACTATCAAAATTATAATTGGCTGCAGCACTGGCATCGGAGAAGAATTCAAGAAACTGAAAGTCCATTTCATACGGTGCAATAATATTGGTGGGTATTCTGGGCGAAATGGCTTTTTTATAATCAACATCAAGCTTAAACCAGGAACTGTTCGGTTCCTCTGTCTGATAAAAATGGATAAACTCACTGTCAAGTTCACCATCGGCCCATCGCTGGAACTCAGACGATTCTACAATTTGCTGCATCTGATCAGGCGTGTATCCGGCTGCATAAAAACCTGCAATGATGGCACCCATCGAAGTACCTGCTACATAGTCGATAGGAATATGTTTCTCTTCCAATGCCCTGATGAGGCCAATGTGGCAAACACCTTTGGCCCCGCCTCCACTCAGTACCAAAGCAACCTTTTTCTGTGCATTAACAACAATTAAGTTGCATAATATCAATCCAATAACCAGAAGAAATTTTAATTTCAATTTCGGCATTTACTGTACTCTTTTTTGACTTCATAAAATTATAAAAAAAAGGGTTGTCATGTAAAACAAAACAACCCTCTTCTAAAAAAAGAATTTGATTAAATCATTGCCAATGCCTGATCAAGGTCAGCTATAATATCTTCAACATCTTCAATGCCAACTGATAATCTGATTAAACCTTCAGTAATACCGGCACTCAGCCTGTTTTCTTTGCTCATTTTTGAATGCGTCATCGATGCCGGATGCTGAATCAGGGTTTCGATGCCTCCCAATGAAACAGCAAGAAGTGCAAGGTGTACATTGTTCATCACAACTTTACCGGCTGTCAGTCCGCCTTTAACTTCAAAACTTATCATGGCTCCCGGGCCATCCATCTGTTTCTTAGCCAGTTCATATTGCGGATGAGATTTTAAACCCGGATATTTTACCCACTCAACCTTTGGATGCTTTTCGAGGTATTCAGCAACAACAATTGAATTCTGCTGAGCCCTGTCCATACGTATGGCTAAGGTTTTTAATCCCCGACGGGCAAGCCACGCCTGATGCGGATCGATATTGCAACCCATATTGGTCATCACGGGTTTAAGTCTTTTAAAATCTTCTTCGGTTTTTGCAATGATAATACCACCCACAATATCGGCGTGCCCGTTGATGAATTTGGTCATCGAATGTAAAACCACATCAGCGCCAAGGTCAAGGGGACGTTGTAAATACGGACTGCAGAAAGTATTATCCACGCAGACGGGAATTCCTTTTGAATGTGCGAATGTACAGATTGCCTGAATATCGCTGATTCCCATTGTGGGATTTGCAGGTGTTTCAAGGTAAATAAGCTTGGTATTTGGTTTAACTGAATCAATAACATTTTGAATATCTGATGTATCGACCCAGGTACTTTCAACACCGAATTTGGCAAACAAGCCTTCAGCCACTACGCGTGATGGTCCGTATACAGCATTGTGCCCTACCATATGCATGCCTGCACCCAGAAAAGCCATATAAACTGTTGTAACCGCTCCCATGCCTGATGAAGTAGCCAGCGCACCAAAACCGTTTTCGAGCAGTGCCAGCGTCTTTTCAAGGTCGAGAATTGTTGGATTGCCAAGGCGGGTATAAATAAAACCGCTTTCTTCGCCTGAAAAACAACGTGCACCATGATCAGCATCCCTGAATTTAAAGGTTGATGTCTGATAAATCGGGGTTACGGCACTACCCCATTGGTCGTCGATGCTACCAGCATGAACGAGCTTGGAATTAAATCCTGATTTTTTTGGATCCATTTCGTTTGATTTGGTTTTTAACGTAGTTGCAAAAGTAGTCCTTTCTATCAATCTAACGTCGAAAAACTTAAACCGATGCTCAAAACCAAGGGATAAAAAAAACTTTAGTCAGTTTATTAATGTGTTAACTCTCCATCAATCAGTAA
>CAZKCK010000114.1:0-13918 GCA_964550695.1 uncultured Bacteroidales bacterium
TGAGTCTGAGATTGATAAGTTAGCTTATGAAAAATATCCTGAAAATAAAAAATAACTGGGCACAATCGAGTAGGCTGCCCCATCAGCAATTACTGATGGGGAGAGCCCCTGTCTACCGCTCGGCAGTTCAGGCAGGAGTTCATTCAGCTAGGGGGCAATTTTTGTGTAGTGTTCGGACATTGCCTCGTAACCTCTTTCGCGTAAGCGTTTTAAAGCAATGTTGTGACAAGGATGAGGGCTATAGTTCGGTTTTCAGTTATGAATTTTAAATTGGGCCACCCTGAACCTTTTACCATTCACCCTAAACCCGTGGTTTCGACAGGCTCAACCACCGGGTTTGCCCTTCACCTTCCACCCTTCGCTACCCCTTAGCCGCAATCACAAGCAGCCGGTATCCGGTTCCGTGAATGTTTTCAATCTCTACATTGGGGTCTTTGTCGAGGTATTTCCTGAGTTTGGTAATAAACACATCCATGCTGCGCGTGGTGTAATAATTGTCGTCGCCCCAGATGGTTTTCAGGGCCAGCTCGCGGGGTAAAACACTGTTTTTTTCCTGACTGAGCATTTTCAGCAATTCGGCTTCTTTGGGCGAAATTTTCCGTACATCGTTTTCAAATGTAATGGTGCGCAGGAAGGGATCGAAGCGGTATTTGCCAATGGCGTATTCTTTGGGTTCCTGGTGTGTGCGTCCGGGTTCCTGCCGTTTGAGAATGGCTTTAATCTTAAATAGAAGCACTTCTGAATCAAATGGTTTTGTAACATAATCGTCAGCTCCTGATTTAAAGCCTTCGAGTATATCGGCTTTAAGCGTTTTGGCGGTAAGGAAGATGAGCGGTACATTCGGATGGGTATCACGTATGGACCGGGCAATGCTGAAGCCATCAACGTTGGGCAGCATCACATCCAGAATGCATATGCTGAACTGGGTTGAATAAAATGTTGAAATGGCATGCGCACCGTCATCCACCCAGGTCACATCGTAATCGCTCAGCTCAAGGTACGACTTCAGGATTGCCCCGAAATTCACATCATCCTCAACCAGCAGGATTTTAATTGGTGTAAGTTCAGTTTCCATTGTAAACAGGTATTTCTATTGTAAAACAACTTCCTTTTTCGGGTTCACTTTCAACCCTGATATCGCCGTTTGTGGCCAGCACTATGGCTTTAACATAACTCAGTCCCAGGCCAAACCCTTTCACATTGTGAATATTGCCTGTTGATCTGCGGTAGAATTTTTCAAAGATACGGCTTTTCGTGTCTTTATCCATGCCCATTCCTTTGTCGGTAACCTGAATCAAAAGCTTTTGATCGTTGTTAAACGTCCTGATATCAATTTCAGGTTTTACCGGTGAGTATTTATTGGCATTGTCGAGCAGGTTGAACAACACATTCAGAAAATGCACCTCATCCACCATGGCCGTTGAATCGAGCGCGTCAAGTGAGGAGGTAATCTGTCCGCCGCGTTTTTCAATTTGCAGGCTGATATTCTGTATGGCCTGATTAATAAGGTCGTGTATGTCGAGGGGTTGCAGATTAAGCCCGAAATCCTTTTTGTCGAGCAGGGCCATCTGCAAAACACTTTCAACCTGATTGTTCATGCGTTTGTTTTCCTCTTTGATTACGCGGGTATAATAATGAATTCTTTCGGGATCGCTCATTACGCGGGGATTCACGATTGAATCGGCAGCAAGTGAAATGGTTGCGATGGGGGTTTTGAACTCATGCGTCATGTTGTTGATAAAGTCTGACTTCACTTCCGACATTTTTTTCTGCCTGATGATGACCAGTATACTCACAATAAAAGTTGAAACAATGATCAGTGTAAAAAACAGAGAGGCAAGCATCAGCCAGAGCATTGAACGGAAGAGCATATTTTGTTTCTGAGGGAAATACAGGGCAATGCGGTCGCTGGCCTCAAAGATGCGGTCAGTGAACAGATTGGCCTGATATAACGTGCTGTTGAAGTCATGCTTATACCCCGGACTGCGGCTGATGGTGTCGGTTGTACCCGAAATCACCACATACTCAAACGGGATGCTGATATTACGGCCTGACAGTTCGCTGCTCAGGATATCGCGGGTGCCCGGAATATTCAGGTTAATGGCAGCAGGCGACTGTATTCCTTTAATTTCGACCATCATACGGCTGAGGGCGTCGTTCAGCTTGTTCTTTTGTTTTTCGAGTTTCTGAATCTGGTTGTTGAGCTTTTCTTTTTCAGGATCGGCTTTTCCGCGTGAAAAATCTCTTTTCGGGGGTTCCGGTCGTTTGCCAAAACCAGGATGGTTTCTTGACAGGGGAACTTCGTGCATCATGGCCATGCGGATTGAATCAAGATGCCGCATCATATTCAGATCACCCATCATAAACTTTTCCTGATTCGGGTCAGTGGCCTCAAATTCGTAGGGTGGGGGCATCATCTGTTGTTCATAAAACCAATCGCCGGCATTATTTGGGGGAAATATAAACTGTTCTTCGGGTGATTGAACTATCTCTGACACCGGTCCGATATTAATCTGATAGGATGAGAAAACGGTGTCAGTTCTTCCGTTTGATACAATTACAACGCTATTGCTATAGAATCCGTTCAATTTTTGGCTGGTCGGTTTGCTACTGATGACCGGATTGGGTTTTGCAATCTTTTTTTTCTTTGGCTTCGGTGGCGGGTTGTTCGCTGAGGCATCCCTGATTTTAGAAGTGATGGGTGCCGATAGCATGGTATCAACATTTGTAATGTTTTTCAACCGGTCAGCCAGAAAATAGAGGCCCTCATCCTTCTCAATGCGTTTAGCGGTTTCCTGCAGTGCGGCTTTTACGTCACGGTCAAACTGGTCTTCACGCATCTCGAGCATTTTATGAAACCAAATAAACTGTAACGCAACGATACCCACGAGTGAGATCCCGCTCAGAAAGATGACTATGCGTACAACTTTTTTGTTCATCGCACAAAAGTAGAAAGAAAAACACCAGATTGTGAAGCTTTTAACCTTTCCTTAACTATCTTTAACCAGGCCTTAACCCCACAAGGTCAATTATGAATGTAGTTTTGCTTCATCAAAATCCCCAAACCTCAACCCCATGAAAAACCATTCTTTCTTCCTTCTGAAAAGTCTGGCCGGAGTATTTCTCCTGATGGCTTTTTCAATCACCTTCGTAATGGCCCAGCCCGATACGGTTACAGCCAGAAAAAAAGTAGTGAAGTTAAAATTCAGCACCTCTGTAAACGGAAAGGAAACTTCCGTTGATACCACGATTCAATTCAAAGGTAACACCTCTGACGAGGATATCAATAAACTGGTTGAATCAATTGTAAAAAGTGTTAAATCTGATGGCGACACATCAGAATTTTACTTCAAGGCAATACCTTCAAAAGGCAAGAACAAGCATATGGCTTTTGTTTACAGGAACAACAAGGGTCATGAATTGGAGGAATTATCCGAATCCCTTGCCGATTTGTCAGGACAAGACTCTCTGCTTCGCATTGAGATTGAGAAGCTTGGTGGTATGATGCCCGATCCTGCTGAAATGGAAGAACTTTCAAGGCATTTTAACATTACTGATTTTAATTGTGCTGTGGCCCCGCCATGCCGGATTGACAGGCATATGCGATTGAGCCAGCCGTGCTGCCCATCAGTGAAATGTGAAAAGGGTAACAGGATGCGTCATGGGCGCAAAAACCGCCATATAGCCCAACCTCCCTGTAATTTTTACATGTATGGAAACAAAGGTTTCAATACGCCCGATGCTGACAATGAAACAATCATTATTAACGGCGAAGGTGATACCATCATCATGAACGGTAATAAAATGATCATTATGGACGGAATGGGTAAAGGCTTTCCGGGGATGGATATGGAAGATATGGATGTTCGGGTTTTAAGAGACAGTATCAACGATTCATTGCAGGTAACTATCAGGATGTCTGGCGAACCCGGTATGCCGGAGATGCCGGATTTCAGGTTTGAGAATCCGGAAGAAATGAATACAATGTATTTTGCTGGTGGTGAATTCAGGGTTGCAGACCTGAACACAGAAGATATTGAATATTTAAAACGCTCTGATCTGAAGCCCGGTAAAAAGTACAAGTTGCTGGGTGTTGATGCTATTCAGGTTGAGCGCACAGGGCCCGAAGGAATTGCACTTGAATTCCGGCTGCCCGAAGGCAGTGAGGTGGAAGTCATGCTGTTTGATGCCTCGGGTGAGAACATCTATCATGAAGTGTTGAAAAAATTCTCAGGCGATTATTATAAAGAAATTGAAACCGGGATGGTGGATATATTGTATCTGAAAATCAGTCAGGGTGGTAAAACATTAATGAAAAAAATCCTGTCAGATTAGTTTTGTGTTGTGAAGGCGGGAGTAGTGCCCCGCAACCTATTGTTAGTAGTTTTCATACTGGTTCCCGGTCAGGCAGAATGTCTGGCCGGGTTTTTTATTGATAGCTATGAGTTATGGAGCACAATTAACCATTAATAGTTTAGGGCGGTTAACTATTGGTTCCCAACAATTAGTTTGCTATCTTTCGTGTGTAATGGTGCCTCCCAGATTGCTTGATGTGCTTTCTTTTAAGGGATTGCCTTTGTAGTAAACGGTGCCTCCTGTTCCGGCAGTGGCATCAATGCTTTTGGTAACTGCAACCGAAACCGTTCCTCCGGTATTGGCTTTAATTACGGCATCTTCGCATTCAAGTTCCTTTCCCCTGATTTCACCACCTGTATTGGCAGTGCCTTCAACCGAGGCTGCTTTGCCATTTACTTTCAGTACGGCACCCTGAACGGCCCTTAATTCAAGTGCATTCACATTCACATCGCCCGAAAAAACTCCGCCGCCACTGACCTCAGCTTTGAAAAAATCGGCTTTCAGGGTGGTGCGTAAAGTGGCTTCAGCACCGGCTTCTACTGATATCTCCCTTATTTTGTTGAAGTTCAGGAATACAGTTGCTTCTCCTTTTTTAGAGAATTTATAGGCATTGAATTTAATTTTTAGTGTGCGGCCCGTGATTTCGGTAATCACCTCATCCGGGCTGGCTTCCTTAACCACGATGGCGGCGTCTTCCTTGCCACACTGGGTAAGTTCGAGTTTTATGTCGCCGGCAACAATCACTTTGTCAAACGCTGACAAATCGCGGTTAACCCGGGCTTGTGAGAAGGAGAGGAACGTTGTAAAAATGAGTACAACTGCAAAAAATGTTTTCTTCATGATTTTATTATTTGTGGCCATTGGCCGGTTCAGCATTGTATGACTCTTAAAGTAGGGTAATGTTACAAAAAACAGCTAAAAACTTTCGGCGGGCACTGAAGAACAGGATAAGGCTCTGGCTGATATTAAGGCAAATTCATGTTTAACTGTAGCCAGTTACTTAACAGGTTCCCAGCCATAATTGAAATATTTTGCCGAAAAATCACTGCCATCTGCATCAATTACCACAAATCCTTCCTGAGTATCACGGTATGGGCCAGACCACCAGGCACCCGCAACCGAACCTCCCGTAATAAAAGTTGTTCCGGCAATTTCCATCTTTTCGTAATAATGCAGGTGGCCCTGCAATACAAGTTTCAGGTTGTGGCCTTTAAACAGGTCGAGGGTTTCTTTTGAATTTGTTATCACTTCCCATGGGTCACAGGCTTTGAGTGCGCCATTGAAGTACTGGGCTTCGAGGGTGATGAAAGGGATGTGCGTGATAACTGCTACCGGGGTTGACTTATTGACTCCTGCAAGATCATTTTTGATCCATTCGAGTTGTTTTTTATCGATGCCACCGGTGTATTGTCCGCTATAATCGCGCTGAATTGATGAAAGAATTATGAAATGCCAGCCGTGCAGATTAACTGAATACCAGGCAGGTTTGATGCGTTTTATGTACATGCCTTTGCCATATTCTGGATTTGTGGTATCTGCATCATTTTTAGGATCCCAACCCCATATTTCATGGTTCCCTATGCAGTTGTATACGGGACTTTTAAATTTTGCGGAGGTTTGAAGGTAAAGATTGTAGAGCGAGTCGGCCCGGCTGTATTTTTGTGCCAGTGCATCCATAATCAAGTCGCCTCCGGTAACAATAAAATCAGGATTAAGTGATTCAGCAACCTCAATGGCTTTGGTAAAACCCTCAACAGCATGATTTTTAGGTGTGAGGTGTATGTCGGTCATAAATACAAACCTGAATTTTTTACTGTCCTGTGCAGTGCAGTTTATTGTTACGACTACAAACAGCAATGATAATAAAGTAATGGATAGGTTCCTGGGTAACATGGTAAAAGTTTTTTCAAAAGTAAGTATTTCGGTAAAATTTGTAGAATTTTTAGTTGTTAACATTTTATTGTTAACCAATGTGTGCATTATGTCTACCTTTGCGGTTCAAAATCTTTTGAATGTTAGCGTTTTTGCAGGGGATACTGGTGGGTTTGGCCATCGCATTGTCATTGGGACCAGCTTTTATTGTGATGATACAGGCAGGGCTTACGCGTGGTTTTAAGCCAGCTGCATGGTCAGGTGCTGGTATTATATTAGCGGATGTTTTTCTGATACTTGTTGCTGTTTTCGGGTTTGCCAGATTTATTTCGGACCCTTCAAATGCTATGTGGATCGGGCTGGCAGGCGGATCCTTGCTCATCGTGCTGGGTCTCACAGGGATCGCCGAAAAGAAGAAAGTCAATCTGAACCCCGAAATTTCTGTCATCGAAACGCATCCTTCACGTTTACTGCTTAAAACATTTTTAATCAACAATTCAAATCCTTTCAACTGGCTTTTCTGGATTGGTATTTCAGGGTATGCGGGAGCTACCTTTGGCCTGCGGAGTACGTCGCTGATTATGTTTTTTGTTGGCATTTTGTTCATTCTGGCACTCACAACCATCCTTAAAGCATGGTTATCCGTTAACATTGGCAACAGAATTTCAGCACACATTCTGGCCAGGGTAAATTTTATTGCAGCTGTTTTGTTTGTTGTAACCGGCATAGGCCTGATTGTAAAAGTAGCAATTATGGCCTGAAGCGGATCTTGCCATGTATGTTTTTAAGTCCGTACTTTCCGTGCTCAGTCAATACCCTTGTCAATATAAGCCATCACTGACCCAACCAATATTTTTGCCTCAATTTTTACCGGTATATGCCGGGCATCATCCGTCACCCATACAGTAATGTCTTCGTTGCCTTTAAATACACTTCCTCCGGCAACTTTCGCCTTGAATTTCAGGCATTGGTAGTCTTTGCCATTGCGGTGATGAATTTTTTCTCTTGAAATATACCTGATATAGAGATTAAACGCATCATCATCAAGCATGGTGCTAATCGGAATTTTGTCACCTGGTTTCAGGTTTTCGAAAGGGATGCACCGGGCATAATAACTTGCCGTAAGCACATCAAACAGGCAGGGATTCAGGGTTATGCTATCGATGCTATAAGGTCTTTTTGAAGTGGAAGTTGCCAGCGTAAGTATTTTATTTTGCTGATCGAACAGGTACCAGTTTCGTACATTGTAGCCACCTTCTGATGTATTTCTGTAAAATTCAATGGGTTGCAGTGTTTTGCGATCTGCCCATGATTCATACACATCACGTACTTTAAAAAACCAGTCGTAAGATGATTTTGATTTACCTGTACTTATAAAATGGTATGCCCGATGGCCGCGATGGTTGATGGTATCAGCACTGAAGTCAACTAAACCTGCATGCACCCATACCGGGCCCCAGTTGTAGTAAATTTTATAGGTAAGCTTTTCGCCGGGTTTAAACGCTTGTTTTTCAACTTCACATTGTGCGTTGCAGGCAAAAGCATAAAGCACCATTAAAAACAAAAGCAGGATACGCATCAGTGGAGTGTATCCTGCAAAGTTAGCAAAAACGGTTTGTTGATGAAGGCTGAGAAGTTTTATTCAACAGGTTTTGACCATGAGTCTTTCAGAGAAACCGTGCGGTTGAAAACCGGGTTTCCGGGTGTGGAGTCAGGATCAACATTAAAATATCCGATGCGTTCAAACTGAAAGTGCTGTAATGGCTTAACATCCTTTATGGAAGGTTCTGTAAACGCTTTGATTTTTCGTAAAGAATCCGGATTCAGGTTTGAAAGGAAAGTATCACCCTCTGGTACATCTTCGGGATTGGGGGTCATAAACAGCCGGTCGTAGAGCCGTACTTCAGTTTCGATGGCATGTGCTGCCGAAACCCAGTGTATGGTGCCTTTGATCTTGCGGTTGGCATTCAGCCCTCCGGTCTTTGAATCGGGGTCATAAGTACAGTGGATTTCAGTCACAAGGCCACTATCGGGATCCGTCACAAAGGTTTCACATTTGATGATGTAGGCATATTTTAACCTGACTTCGCCACCCGGGCATAGTCTGAAGTATTTTTTTGGCGGGTCAACCATAAAGTCTTCGCGCTCAATATAAAGTTCTTTGCTGAACCATAGTTTGCGTGTTCCGGCTGAGATGTCCTCGGGGTTGTTCACGGCTTCGAGTTCTTCGGTAACACCATCAGGATAATTTGTGATGATAAGTTTCACCGGGTTCAATACTGCGAGTAATCTGTTTGCACGTTTGTTCAGGTCTTCACGCAGACTGAATTCGAGCAGCGAAACATCAATCACATTGTCGCGGCGGGCTACGCCAATACGTTCGGCAAAATTACGGATCGATTCAGGGGTGTAACCACGGCGGCGAAGGCCACAGATGGTGGGCATACGCGGATCGTCCCATCCGTTTACATAGCCTTCTTTCACCAGCGTAAGCAGTTTGCGCTTGCTCATGATGGTATAGGTGAGGTTCAGGCGTGCAAATTCAATTTGTCTGGGGCGATATTCAGTATCGGTGAGTTGATCGAGAAACCAATCGTAAAGCGGGCGGTGAACTTCAAATTCGAGCGTGCAGATGCTGTGTGTGATTCCTTCGAGATAATCACTTTGCCCGTGTGCATAATCATACATGGGATAAATGCACCATTTGTTGCCTGTGCGGTGATGATCGGTATGGATAATGCGGTATAGCAGCGGATCGCGCATCAGCATATTCGGATGAGCCATATCAATTTTGGCCCTCAGTATCTTTGAACCATCCGGAAAATCACCGGCTTCCATTTTTCTGAAAAGGTCAAGATTTTCACTGATACTGCGGTTTCTGAACGGGCTGTCAGTGCCTGCTTTGGTGACAGTTCCGCGCTGACGGCTGATGGTTTCGGCATCCTGGTCATCAACATATGCCTTTCCATCCAGAATGAGTTTTTCAGCCCAGAGGTATAGCTGGTCGAAATAGTCAGAGGCATAAAATTCACGGTCGTCCCATGAAAAGCCAAGCCACTGCACGTCTTCCTTGATCGAGTCAACATATTCAATGTCTTCTTTTGTCGGGTTTGTATCGTCGAACCTGAGGTTGGTGAGGCCATTGTAATCGCGTGTGAGTCCAAAATTCAGGCAAATCGATTTGGCATGACCAATATGCAGATAACCATTGGGTTCCGGAGGAAATCGCGTGTGTACCCTGCTGTTGTTTTTGCCATTGCGAAGATCATCTTCAACAATTTCTTCCAGAAAGTTAAGCGTTGCTTTTACTTCTTTAGGATCGGTGGTGCTTTCGTTCATCAGTAACAATATTAAGTGTTTACAAAAAGACCTTACAGGCTGTTTTTGTAATTGGGAAGCGGCAAAATTAACACATTATCGCATTATCAGCAAAAAACATCCTGCGACGGATGTTGTGCAGTGTTTGGGGTTCGGTTTTGTAAAAAATAAGGATGATATTTTGATGGTTTAAAAAATCCTGTTACCTTTGCATGCTCAATTGGTTTCGTGGCCGAGTGGTCAGGCAGAGGTCTGCAAAACCTTGTACAGCGGTTCGAATCCGCTCGAAACCTCAGAAAAGGCTGCTTAAGTGCGGTCTTTTTTTATTTCGGGTGGAGTATTCCACTGTTTAAAAAGCAGCAAAATAAATTCACATTCCCAGTAATGATGTAGCGGGGGTTTATTGATAAAATTAAAACCTGTAAATTGAATGTTTGTGCTGCAATTTTTATAATTTTACACATCAAATTATCAAGTTACTATCAGTATGAAAGCCAGAAAAGCCCCCCGATTTTATGCCCTGCGCATTTATCTGTTTTCGATTCTGATTTATTATTTACTTGTTTTGCCTTTTTTTCTGATGCTGTATGTTAAAAATGCGGCTGATTTTGATATGTTTAAGGCTGCACTACAAAAAGCAGAATCCAACCAGCCGCGTGAGCGCGGCGATAGCCTGATGGCTGCACGACAGGCGAAAGAGATTGCAGATACGCTGAGGACATTTACTGCTGATACAACCGATGGGAATATCAATATTTCGCTGGGGTCCGCTTCAGGAAGTGCCACAGGGAATAGCCCCGAACCGGTGTATTTTCAGTTTAAAATATTGTTGATCACTATTCTTATTGGTTTTCTGGTTAATATCCCCTTCAAGATTTACTTCAAGCGCCGACGTCGGAAAAAGCCGATCCCTCCCGCGCTTTTCAGGTTTTGTAAGCAATATATCTTAAAAACGCCGCTCATTAACAGCGCAATATTATTGGCGGGTTATGGAATAGGGCATGCAGTGATTCTGTATGAACTTTCACAACCTGCCGCCTTCAGCAGCGAAGGTGTCCGTTCATTTTTTCAGCAATATTTTTATATCTCACTCGTGGCTTCGTTGCTTACGGTGACCTTTGTATTTTACTGGCAAAAGCATCGTGTTCATATTCAATATCTTGAGTATATTTATGGAGAAGATGAGCTTCGTTCAAGGATTTTCAGGGGTTCGATAGGGAAAATCAAAAACAAGTTATGGGTAGCAAGCGGAATGACGACCTTACTTCCGCTTATAGTCGTGATATTGTATCTTTTTCAGAGTATTACGCATATTACAGAGCTTAAAATTGAGATGCTAAACATGTCACCCGAAATGAAGCGCGTACTGTTTGGCGATCTGGTGATGCTGAACGGGGTTGTAAATCTTGGCGACAGCTTTTATACAGAATCGTTTTATGTGAACGCAATCAATGCCTGGTTTATGTTCCTTGGAATTTATGTGGGCATTTTTGTGGCGCTGATGTATATTTTCTTTTTTGTAAAGTGGACTACCGAAGACATTGTTTATCCGGTGAAAGAATTGCTTGCAAGTATGAAACTTACCGGGAAGGGCGAAATCTGTCATTATACCGTGGTGAGAACCAATGACGAAATTGGCGAGCTGGCAGAGGGATACAACGAGATGTCAGGGCGAATACACAATTATATAGGGAATATCAGCCGCTTAAGTGAGGCCTACTTCAGGTTTGTACCGCGTCAGTTTCTTGAACTGCTTGGTAAAAAGAATATTACCGATATTTCTCTGGGCGATCAGGTTCAAAAGGAAATGTCAGTGCTGTTTACCGATATCCGTGATTTTACAAGCCTTTCTGAAGCCATGACGCTGAAAGAGAATTTTGATTTTGTAAATAGTTATCTTGGCTTGATGGAGCCGATTATTTCAAATAACAATGGCTTTATCGACAAGTACATGGGCGATTCAATAATGGCATTGTTTGATGGAAATGTTGAAAATGCCCTGAATGCGGCTATAGAAATGAAACGTACACTGAACGATTATAATCAGATTCGTGTGTCAGAAGGGAGAGAAGCAATTGAAATGGGGATAGGAATCCATACCGGGAACCTCATGCTTGGCGTGGTTGGAGGTTACGGGAAAATGGAGGGGACCGTTATCTCTGATGCAGTGAATCTCGCTTCACGTCTCGAAGGGCTTACAAAACTCTATGGTTCGTCAATCATCATCAGTCAGGACACATTGATAAAAGTTGAAGACCCATCTGCCTATCTGTTCAGGTATCTGGATATTGTAAAGGTAAAGGGTAAGCAGGAATCTGTTTATATTTTTGAGATACTTGACGGGGATAAAGAAAATATTAAAGCAGCTAAAAATGAGACGAAACGTCTGTTTGCCAAAGGAGTAGAAATGTACAGGAGTAAAGTGTTTTCTGAGGCGCTCGAGGTTTTCGGAGACATCCTTCAACGCAATCCGCATGATAAGGCAGCCGCTCTTTATATCAGACGATGCAATGAAATTCTGCAAAAAGGACTTCCGGCCGATTGGGATGGAGTGGAAATCATGAATACCAAATAGCCGGAAATTTTGAGAACATGTAAGAAGGCTTTCGCCGGCAGGCTGTATCGCGATAGAGTCTGCTTCAGGATGATTTGTATTCCCGGGTATTTTATTAGCAGAATTTTCATTCGGATTACTGTTTTTTTATTGTGTTTAATATTGTTAAACCATGCTGTTGCCCAGAGAGATACACTTGAGCCAAAGGTTTTCGGGATCTCTTTTACAGTTGAAACAGGTAAGATTCTAAAAATTTATCCTGTATTTCCGGAGCTCAAACCGGCACTTATTTCGCGCCTTGATCTGGATTGGCAAACATCCGGACGGCAACCCTGGAATAAACATTTTAACTATCCCGTAACCGGTATTCAGATGGTTTATGGCTCATTGGGGAATAACGAAGTGCTTGGAACAATGGCGGCTGTGATTCCTAATCTGAAGTTTAATTTGCTTCACGGCCACAAAGGAAATGTTTCACTGCGGTTCGGAATGGGCTTTGCCTGGTTCAGCAAGCCTTACGATGCATTTGGGAATCCTGAAAACCTGCTCGTTGGATCTTCAATTACAAACATTACAAGCCTGCAGCTTATTTACAGCACCAGATTATTTCATGCATTGCAGTTGGAGGCAGGTGCCGGATTTCTGCATTTCTCCAATGGTCATACACAATTGCCCAATGTAGGTATTAATTTGCCTTCGCTTCATTTGGGGTTAGGGTACAGGCCACATTGTGAAAGGAATGAAGTTGATATCAGGATTGATTCATTGCCATCATCAGAAGTAAAGATGAATCTGGAATTGGGACTGGGGTGGCACGAATTCGGAGAAACAACCGAACCAACCGGCGGCATAAAATATCCGGTGTATTCAGTGGGAATCTCGCTTTCAAAAAATACCGGTTATATACATAACTGGCAACTGGGCTTATGGTTTAACCATTACGATAGCTTCAGGGATTATATTGTAAGTCAGGGATTTTACGATGAACAGGTCTGGCTGAATTCATCAACGCTGGTGTTGTATGCCGGACACGAATTTATGCTTGGAAGGTTGGGACTCGATACAAAATTCGGACTTTATCTGTACAATCCATTCAGGAGAAAGTACAACCATGAAATTTTACATAAACAGAACAATTTTAAGGAGTTAAGTTCTAATAAACTTGGAGTAAACTATTATTTTTTTGATACAAAAACCACACGCAACGGTCTTTTTATCGGCATACATATCAAAGCCAATCTTGGGCAAGCCGATTTTGCCGAAATTAGCGCAGGGTACAGATTTTAGTTTTGGAAATCACTTTTTACATGAAGTCTTCCCGCTTTTATTTAAATTTATTATTGTTTATAAAATGTTATTAATCAGTAATTTGAATCAGAATTACAGATAATTCGCAAAATTATTTCTGATTAAGTTACGCTGGTTATGCCGTTGCAAAGCGTAAAAATTTTAACTTTACAGGTTCATAATACAGGCATGCACAAACGTTGGGTCATAAAAGAACAGGGAGAACGGGAACTCATCCGGAAACTCATCAAAGAGTTAAATATCAATGAGGTCCTGGCTACGCTATTGATCCAGCGTAACATTGGCAACCTTGAAGAAGCAAAAGCATTTTTTCGTCCTGAATTAGCCGGATTGCATGATCCTTTTCTGATGAAGGACATGGACAAAGCCGTGAAGCGTATCGAAGAAGCTGTTTATAACGGAGAAAAAATTCTGGTTTATGGTGATTATGATGTGGATGGCACAACTGCCGTAGCATTGGTTTACACCTTCCTCAATAAATTTTATGATAAGCTTGAGTATTATATTCCG
>CAZKCK010000115.1:0-13795 GCA_964550695.1 uncultured Bacteroidales bacterium
TGGTTTCAGTTTCATACCGGGTTCTCGCATCCGCCAGCCCCATATCGTATTTTCGGGTATTAAGCGAATCATTCAGATTATGATACTTAACAAAATGCTCATAAGCACGCTTAAAGTCGCCCATAGCTATATACATATCGCTCATATCCCTGTTTAACCATGCCAGATTGTACAAATCATTTGTTTTAATGCAAAATGACTCACATAAATTGTAGTATTTCAGCGCATTCCCATAATCCTTTTTGTCACGGTATATATTTCCGATGTTTTCATAAATGTTTGCAAAGCCACTCACATGGTATAACGGGCAGTACTGAAGTGACCTGAAATAATAAAACAATGATGAATCACGCTGTTTTGCAAGATAATAATTCCAGCCAATGTTATTGGTAACTGCCATCATTTGAATCGAGTCCTTCAGAGCCAGTTGAATTTTAAACGATTCACGAAAGGAATAGATGGCTTCGGTAAAATTGCTGTCGACTGTAGAATAACACCGCCCCAGCCTGTACCATGCCATAGCTTCCAACACCTGATTATTCTCTTTTTTGGCCTGCTCAAGCGAGAGATGAAGCTGGGTCTTTTCGTCATCGTATTTCTTCAGGGAGTTGTAAACGGTTGCAATTCCCATATACGCATTGGGAATAATTTCGTTAAGCTTTTTAGCTTGTGCATAGCTAATATTTTCGCGATAAAGGTCAATGCTCTCATTCATACGGCCTGAAAACAAAATAACTGAGGCCAGATAATTCCTTGCTTTTGCTGCTTCCGGGTACATTTGCTTGGCTTCGAGCATGCTGATTACAATTTTCATTTCACCGGCTGCCTTTTCCGGCATGTCGAGCGATCGTAAAATTGCGGCATTGATCCAGTGCAGGGTATAGGGGACCTCAAGTTTTTTTTCCTTTGCCAGACGAAAAGCCTGCGCTACATAGCTTTCTGCACGTGTACGCGTGGCCTTGCCAGATTTGTAGAAATCAGCCAGATACATCAGTGTTTTAAATCTTACGCTATCTTCCAGATTTCCAGACAGTGATTGCTCCATCCCCGGAATATTATTCTTATCCTGCCCAAAAATGGCGCCTGGCAACATCAACAATATAAATACAAAAAAAAGAATTCCGGATTTTCCCATGAATTAATGATTTGATATGGAATATACAAAAGTATTAAAATTGCCGGCGAATCGTGATACAACTTTCCCGATGGCTTATTTGAGTGTATAACTAACCGGTTTGGGTCAATGATCTATTGAGTCTTCAAATATTCACAAAAAAACCGGAAACAATTTCTTGCTCCCGGCTATTTATTTGGATGTCAGTTAATAAAAGTTATCTACCAGCCTTCAAAGCTTTGCGGTAAGCACGGTTGCTGCGTCTGCGGGCAAGGCCCACCTTCATTTGGTAGGCCATCAGGTACATGGCTGGTACAAATACCAGGGTCAGGAAAGTAGCAAAACTCAATCCGAAGATGATGGTCCAGGATAACGGACCCCAGAAAGCCACGTTGTCGCCACCAAAGTGAATGTGCGGGTTGAGTTCGGTAAACATGGTTACAAAGTTTACGTTCATCCCGATAGCCAGAGGCACCAGACCAAGCATGGTAGCCGTTGCTGTAAGGATAACCGGTGTTATACGGGTAAGTCCGCCCTGCACAATGGCTTCACGCGTTTTAAGCCCCTGGGCTTTCAGCACATCTATAAACTCTACAATCAGAATTCCGTTACGAACCACGATGCCTCCCAAAGCCACCACTCCGAGTCCGGTCATCATGATAACCAGGCTCATGTCAAAAATCATCACGCCCAACAGCACACCAATGATACTGAAAATAACCTCACTCAGAATTATGATAGTTTTGCTCATTGAATTAAACTGTGTGATGAGGATAAAGAAGATGATACCCAATGCTATAAACATGGCTTTGCCAAGGAATGCCATGGTTTCGGCCTGATCTTCCTGTTCACCGGTAAACGATAGCGTTACACCCTGATGAAACGGGAAGCTGGCTGCCAGTTGTTTGATATGCGGGACAATATCATTGGGGCTGAACCCTGAAAGTACATTGGAATAAATTGTTATCACACGCTTCAGATCTTTACGCTTAATACCTCCATAAGTATCAGTATATTTGATGGTTGCAACAGTTGACAGCGGGATGCTGCGAAGTTTGCCTGAATTCATATCGCGGTAAGTAATACGAAGGTTCATCAGAGCATCAATGTGTTCACGGGTATACTCATCATAGCGGAGCTGAATCGGGAATTCATCTTCATTTTCCTTGAATTTTGAGATTTCCTTACCAAATATAGCAGTACGTATTTCCATTCCGATCTGACCGGTACTTACACCTTCACGGTTAGCCCGTTCACGGTCAACATTGATGGCGATTTCAGGTGTATTATTCTGGAAGTCAGACTTTAATTGTTCAACACCCGGCAACTGCAATGAGTCGAGAAAATTTTTGAATTTATCGGCATCTTCAATCAGTTCATCCAGGTTTTCGGAACTGATTTCAATATTGATAGGTTTCCCGGTTGGCGGGCCATTGTGGTTCTGACCAACGGTAATTTCCACACCAGCTATATCTTTGAGTCCGTCACGAAGATTGTCCATATATTTTGTGGTGGAAATACCTTTGCGGTACTTGCTCTCAACAAAATTTACAGAAATTTTACCACGGTTGTATGCCACTGACTGGTCAAAACTGCCATCTTCAGCCACACCAACGGCAACATTTGCCTGAATTGACTCAATATTGGGGTTATCTTTACCAAGTATTTCAAACACACGTTTTTCTGCTATCCTGGTAACGCTGTCGGTTACTTTTTGGTCAGTACCTTCCGGCATTTTCAGGTATACAAAAATATTATTCGGTTCATTGTTCGGAAAGAACAATACCTGTGGTTTCACAATGCCCAGCATGAAAAATGTAAAGAACAGCAATCCGGTAATTCCAATCAGCATATAAACCGGTCTGCGGCCTTTGAGAACATATCTGATCTGCCTCTCGTAAAGATTCATCAGGAAAGGCCAGGTTTTGGTCTGAAAACCACTGATAAGATTTTTAATAAACAGCTTAAAGGCGGCTACCAGCAGTATAGCGAAAATAATCAGGTTACCCAATCCGTAATAACCACCTGCAAATGACAGTAACGCAAGCAGGAAAGCAATACCGGCAATGATGATCATTTTTTTATAGTTGGGTTTGTGGTCAACCACATCGTACTCATGTTTCATAAACGAAACGGCAAATACCGGGTTTATCACATAAGCCACAAACAATGAAGCAAATAATGTAATAATAAGCACCACAGGCATATAATACATAAACTGCCCGACAACGCCCGGCCAGAAAGCCAGCGGGAAAAATGGAGCAAGGGTGGTAAGTGTACCCGAAAGGATAGGAAGGAAAACCTCGCCTGCGGCCATCTTGGCCGCCGTAACAATATCGGGATTGTGCCGGTGTAACCGGTGGGTATTCTCAATAACCACAATGGCGTCGTCAACCACAATTCCCAGCGCAAAGATGAATGAAAACATTACAATCATGTTCATGGTAAATCCAAGTCCGGGGATGACCATATACGCAATTGCCATTGACAGGGGAACAGCCAGCCCCACAAAAAAGGCATTGTTGAATCCCATGAAGAACATCAGTACAATGGTTACCAGAATAAAACCAATAATGATGGTATTGTTCAGCTCTTCGAGCGTATTGCGTGTATAGCGCGACATTTCACCGGTAATGGTCACGTTCAGATCGTCAGGGAATGCATTACCAACAAGTTCATTGTTAATAATTTCCATAATTTTATCAGAAGCGTCCAGCAGGTTCTGCCCGCTTTTTTTCACCACATTCAAAGTTATCACACTCTTACCGTTCAGCCTTGAAAAGCTTTCCTGATCTTTAAAACTGTCTTTTACATCGGCAATGTCTTTTAAAAATACATGTCCGCCATTTGAAGTCTGAATAACCAGATTTTTTATGGTTTCAACAGTTTTAAACTGTCCCTGCACCCTTACTGACCTTTTCATGCCATTGTTTTCGATGGTTCCGCCCGAAATGGTAAGGTTTTCAGATGCCACGGCACGTTCAATATCGCTGGTGGTTACAAGGGCAGCCTGCATTTTAAACATATCGAGGTTGATCTGTATTTCACGTTCCAAAGAACCAACAATGTCAACGCGTGTTATTTCTTTCAGGGTTTCAATACGATCCTGGGCAATTTCTGCATATTTTTTCATGCGGTCCAGGTCATAGTTACCGGTCAGGTTGATATACATGATGGGAATTTCTGACAGATCGATGTCCATAATCATCGGATCATCAGGCAGATCGTTCGGAAGGTCAGATTTTGATTTGTCAACGGCATCACGCACACGCTGTTTTGCTTCGGCAAGTTCAATTTCAGTTGTAAACTCAACCACTATCGACGAAAAATCCTGCACTGAATTGCTGCTGATTTTTTTAACATCAGAAATTGATTTCAACTGCTTTTCGATGGGTCTGGTTACCAGGTTTTCCATATCTTCGGGCGAAGTGCCGGGATAGGGTGTGTTCACCATGATGTATGGAATGACCACTTCGGGAAATTGTTCCTTGGGAATCATCACATAATTGAAAAAACCAAGCATTGAGATGAAAGCCGTAAGCACATACACGCTTGTACGGTTATCGATGGCCCAGCTTGTGGCAAAGAATTCTTTTATTTTTTTTGCACTCATTTTTTTACAATTTTGGTATTAAAATTTCAGGACTGCGCCTTCTTTCAATCCGCTGTAACCTGCAGTGATAACTTTATCGCCGGCGGTGAGACCCGAGGTAACCTCAGCATTTCCATTGTAAGTTGCTCCTACCGTAACATCACGTTTTGCAGCAACAAAACCATCTCCTTGGGGTACAGCTATCATAACAAACTGTCCGTCCATTGTTTTCTGAATCAGGTTTACAGGTATTACCATGGCCTGTTTGTTCGTATAATCATTTATTTTAAGATGCGCTATCATATTGGCCCTGAATTCCATATCGCCGGAACTGAGCTTAGACTCCACTCTGAATGCACGGTTTATCGGATCAATATAATGGCTGGCAAATGAAACTTTGGAAGTAAATTCTTTACCAAAGTCAGGGAAAGAAACAATAACATCATTACCGGCCTTAACCCTCGCTGCATAAGCTTCGGCTATATCTGCCTGAACCTTGATGCCTGACATGTTTACAACCCTGATTGAACCACCCGGCACACCCGGTGACACCATCTGACCAACTTTGAAAGGGATGGCTTCAACTGTTCCGTTAATGGTGCTGGTATACTTTGTAAGTGCTATCTGATCCTTCAGTGTGGCTAAATTATTTTCGAGCGATTCTTTATTGTTTTTGGCAGTTAGATACTGAACTTCTGAACCAATGTTTTTATCCCAAAGGTTTTTCTGTTTGTTGTACAGATTGGTGGCAAACTGAAGCTGAGTCTTCATCTGTTCCATATTCTGCAGCATAACTTTTGAGTCGAGTTCAGCCAGAATCTGACCTTTTCTTACACGGTCACCTTCCTTCACAAAAATTGCAGTCACAACGCCGGGGCTTTGGGAAACAACTTCCGTATTCTCTTCGCCATCAACCTTGCCCTGAACTTCGATATAATTCTTAAACTCAGCGGGTTGAATTTCGATAAATTTAATATTCACTTCGGTTACTTTTGCTGCAATGCCCGCCTTGTTCAATTCTTCTTCAAGGGCAGCAATCTCTTTGTCGATGGTATTGCGCTCGGCCTGAAGCTTTTCAAGTTTGGCCTTGGTTGCTTCAATTTTCGCATTGTTCTCTTTATCACCTCCTTTGGAAGTACAAGAAGCTAAAATGACAGCTAAAACGATGATTAAAATATTTTTTTTCATATACAATTTATTTTCAATTAATTAACTTTAATATTATTCAAAACTTTGTCTAATTTATTTTTTGCCGTTACAACATCAAAGATGGACTGATAGTAAGCCGATAGATTTGAAAGGTATTGATTTTGAGCATTCATCAAATCCAGACTCCCTGATACCCCTTCCATATATTTAATAAGGGTCCGGTCATAAATCTGTTTGGCCAATTCCAGACTTTGCGTTTGATTGTTGTATTTATTCATGTTCATGGTCAAGTTATTTCTGCTTTGCTGTGCCTGAAGTTCCAGGCTTCTTTCAACAAAATCGCGTGTATTCCCGACCTGTTCCAGGGCAATTTTCTTTTGTTTAATCTTTGCCAAACGTTGTCCGCTGGCGAAAATCGGCAAACTGGCATTAATTCCCAGCACATTCTTCGGGTTGAAATCAAATTCAGGTTTGTTGGCTTTTTCCTGGTGATTGTAGAATGCTGAAATTGTTGGCAAAAATTCCCACTTTTCGCGTTTCAGATCAAGCGAAGCCAGTTTGGTCTGTGTATTCAGAAGCTGAAGATCAATATTTTCTGTTGCTTTGAAAGGTTGATCAACCACAGAAGCAAATTTTTCAACATTTACAAATTCATCAATTTTCTGTGTGAGCTTAACTTCTCTATCACTTTCAATACCAAGCTGTATCTTAAGCAGTTTATAACCCAACTCTGCATTAAATTTCAGATTCAACAGTGCATTTTCAAGAGTTTTAACGGTAAGTTCCAGTTGATCGGCATCGGTTTTTTCAACAAATCCCTGTTTGTAGGTCTCCTGAATTTCAGCACTCGTCTGCTTCACATTTTTAAGATTATCCTCAAGGATTTTGATATTTTCCTCAGCCACCAGAATCATGATATAAGTATCGGTAACGCTGGTTTTGGTTTCAATCTTGGTTTTGATAAGGCTTTGGGCACTTAACTGATAGTAAATTTTTGAAGCCTGAAGCCCAACGATATAACTGCCATTAAAAATCAATTGGGAAACAGTCAAATCAAACGTTGTGTTGCTTTTTACACCCAAAGGCACTGCGGGTGAAGCAGTGTAGGCATTTTTGATGTCGTCGGCTGTCAATGGAACACCAGCTGGCAACTTTGATGGATCAAGATACGAACCGAAAGAAATTTCGGGTACCGTAAAGATATTCTGGTAGGCAGCTTTGGCGCTTACCTGGGGAAGACCGATGGCTGTGGTTTCCCAGATTTTCTTATTGGCAGATTCGAGGGATAATACGGCGTTGCGGACATCAGTATTATTTGAAAGTGCCATGGTTGTCGCCTGGTCAAGCGATAATTCAAGTACTTCCTGTGCCCTGACTTCATGCGCCAGAAGCGATGATACAGCCAAAAGAAACAAAATGAAGATTTTAGATTTCATAAGATTACATTTATTACGAATAATGTCATTCATTAATTTTTAAGTTTGTGTTGAGATTGAGGGATGATTTTTTTTCTTCGAAATATTTCACACCTTCCTGATTGCTGATTGCCCTGATGTGATTTTCGAACATCACCTGAAAAACTTCGGCAAAAGTTAGTTCGCGGTTAATCACAAAATCGGCCCGGTGCAATTCAACAAGGTTGTTCACATATAAACGCGCCACGAGCTCAATATTAAGATCGCTGCGATAGAATCCTTCGCTGATTCCCTGTTCCATGTTCTCAGTAATTCTGGAATAAATATGCTGTTTCTTCTTCTCAATAAAATCAGCATACAGTTCAGGGTAATACTTTTGAAGGTCGAAAACCACCACCGGATTGCTCTGTTTTATTTCCTCATTTACAATCTGACTGGCTTTCAGGAGTATATCAATGGCATTCAGGTTTTGCCATGATTCAGAACATCGTATCAATTCGCTGTTTTCCAGAATCTGCCTGATAACCTTTTCAACAAGATCATCCTTGCTGGTAAAATACTGGTATAGCGTTTTCTTACTAATAGCAAGATGCCGGCTTACATCGTCCATACTCAGGCTTCGTATGCCATACGACATGAACAATAGTCTGGTTTTCTCAAGAATATGTTGTTGCTTATCTTCCGCTTCCATTATATTTCAAATTTTATACTTGCCTTGCGTTCTTCAAAATAGGCAATTCCCTCAAGGGTACCAATGCTTCTTACAAAGTTTTCGAACATAACTTCAAACAACATGCTGAAAGAGTATTTTTCACGCGGAAAAAATTCAGGGTTATGAATATCAAGCAACCTGCTGATGTATAAGCGTGCTATCAGTTCAATGCTGAAATCGGAGCGGTACATTCCCTGCCGGATACCTTTTTCGATATTGATTTTAATCTTTTCGAAAATATACTCTGTGCGACTATCAATATGCTTACGATAAACATCCGGATAATACTTGGCCAGATCAAACGTAACTGACGGACTTACAATATTAAACCTGTGACATACCTCAAGGCTTACAGCAAACAGAATGTCGATGGCATTTGTATTTTCAAAGTCGTTGGTCAGAAAAATATCCTCAAATTGCTGGCGCTCATATTTCAGTGCTTCTTCAACAAGTTGTGTTTTATTTTTTACATACTTGTGCAGGGTCGATTTGGAAATCCCAATCTTCTGACAGATTTCTTCAAGTGATAAACGCCTGATAGAATAGCTGTTAGAAAGCTCGCGGGTTTTTTCAAGAATTTTTACAAATTCATCTTCCATCTTGATTTTCAATATTTTAAATTTATTTTAGCTCAATGTTTCCGGGCACAAAAGTAATACATGGAAACGTTGGAAACAAATAATTTCGAAAACGTTTTTAATATTTTTTGTTTCCATCGTTTCTTATGACGATACAAAACCAAAAACGTTACAAAGTGGATGAAAAAATAATTCAAAATTTAAAAATATAATACTGCGCTTATATACCAATGCGCTAAAATGCTGACATGCTATTAATTAGCATGCTAATCACTAAACGGTTCGCCTTGAACTTAGTGCCTTGTGCCTTTTACCCTTTACCTTTTGCCTTTTACCTTTTACCCTTTACCTTTTGCCTTTTGCCTTTTCCCTTTTCCCTTGTGCCTATTGCCTATTGCCTTGTGCCTGTTGCCTATTGCCTTGTGCCTGTTGCCTGTTGCCTATTGCTTTGTGCCTATTGCCTATTGCCTTGTGCCTGTTGCCTTGTGCCTTGTGCCTGTTGCCTGTTGCCTTCTTCACATTATTCTTCAAACTCAATCCGTACCGCTCCTCCAAGCGACAATCCAATCCTGATGCCAAATTCACGGTACTTCATGTCTTCAAAATTTACAAACCCTTCAATTTTTATCATTTTTAAAATATTCTCTATCCCATAACCCAGCTCCAGATAATTGGGTGAAGTAGCTGTACGCAAATAATTGACCGACAGGCTTTCACGTACACCTGTAATGTTGAGCCAGAACATACGCGATAACAAAAACCTGTTCATCCTCAGGCTTGTAAGTGCGCCAATATAAGCATCCTGTGTGCTGTAATTATAATACCCCAACAACCGGTAACCATCCACCGGCCCCGGAATTTGAACAATGGTCCGGTTACCCGCAAAGTGCTTAAAATCAACAAAACATAAATCCCCATTACGAAATGTTGTTCCTCCGCTTACTTTCATTTCCAGTTCACCTCTCACCCCCGAAAACAGATGATGAATACTCCCTTCAATACGGTGCCAGTCGGCATCACTGCCCGCAATTCCCTTAACAGCACCGGTATATTCAATCCCCAGTACCGGAAACGAATTGTATTCAGGAATAAGTTTGCCGTTTCGTTTGTAATATTTTAAGAATGGTTTGTATTTAAACCCAAGATTAACCAGCAAAGCCTGATTCCCGGTAAACGAAGTATTTTTCAATTCCAGATTGGCGGGGGCATTGGGTGTATATTCCCTGCCATTGCGCCTGACCCATGTATAATTGGTCGTATTAAACAATTCTTTACGGTTGGCATATTCAATACCGGCCTTCAGCCCGTATTTGCCTTTGATTTGAGTTGAAAAATTGACATTTCCATACGTTTTCTCGTACAACTTCATGTGATTCTGAAGCCAGAAAAGGGTGCTGAGTGAGTTAATGAACGAAAAGATGGGCTCTCCCGGATTGATCTGATTTACAAACTTTCCACCCGAAATGCTGAGTTTGCCATTTCCTGCCCTCTCTCTTTTAAATTTCCAGACCAATTTTGATCTTGCATAAAACACCTTGCTACTGAAACCGTAACGCATTTCACCACCAATGGAAAAGGCATTATTCCCCTTGTTTTCATAACTGAGTGTAAGTGGCAGGCTCAGGTTAAAACCCTCAACCGTGTTAAAATTGGCATTTACAAGCGGTGAAGGGTAATTGAACCACCAGTTTTTGGTAAGTTTAAACTTGTTTCCAAAAAACAACCCACCAAAGAATTTACCAAGTACCTGCGATTTACTGGCGGTATCTGATTTTCTTACCGCCTTGATACTGTCGTTTTTATAACTAAAACTGGGTTTTTTCTCAAGTTCAGTCAGCGCGATGGGCCTGATTGAATCCCAGAAAGCCGGCTGAATGCGCCGGGCATTCGAATCAATAATAACGGTATAATCGGAGATGACTTCAGGCTCTTTCTTCTTTTTAGCAGATTCCTTTTCCATCTCTTTCATTTTCTTTTTAAACTCAGAAAGCGTAAATTTTTCAGGACCTGCCGGTTTCTGTAAAACGATACTGTCTCCCGACTTTCCTTTCATCCTGAGTAACTTTTCCTCTTCAACAGCTTTGGCATAGTCAGCCTGTGTTTTTTCATCTACCAGCATCATGTTTTCAATTTTGATGGTATCGTTCAGCGTAACTTTATAGTCACTAAGTGAAGCAAGGTACTGGTACCCGAATTTTACACCAAAAAAACTGCCGTCAAAATCATACCGGTGGTTCACCGGGAACCATACTTTTTCTTCGACCGGAGCAAACATTTCATTGATCACCATTTCAAAACCCTGAATATAGGTCTTCAGATTAAAGCTGTACACTGCCCACAAACCATCTATTATATATATCTCACCTTCAAACACATTGGCACCCCGGCTGCGTGGTATTACCTTAATTTTATTGATTTCATAATTTTTGTCGAGGAATGTGTTCTCGAGTTTAAACCGGTAAAACGAAAATGCTGAAGGAGACAGAGGAGAAACCGTTTCGCCGAATTTGGGTTCGTAAATATTTGCATTGATAAAATTATTGATGGGTGTTCGGGCTGTATCCTTGTCGTTGCTTCTGGCAGAAAGCACCTGCTGCCTGTAAGTATTTGGATAATTATAGCTGAGTTTGCACACTGTTTCTGAAAGAAAATATTCTGCTGTATCAAGACCTTCTGATTTTGCCAGTTTCTGCACAATGCCAGGCACTTTCACTTTCCCAAAACCCTTGATGTAAATGTTTGATTCATACGACTTAATCAGCAACCTGTAATACATGGCACTCGCAATTGCCTTGCGCATAATTACATAAGCCGGGTCTTCATCTGATGCAGAAATGGTAACAATGGGCAACGTTACAACCTGCGGCTTCAGGCTGATTTCATGTGTTTGCATGCCATTGCCAATTACAATGGTTTTGCTTACTGTTTGGTATCCAAGATGCTGAAAATCAATATGCCATGTACCCGATGGCAATGGAAACTCAAAATAACCCTGTTCATTGGTAACAGTACCCGTCTTTTTTTCATGAACATACAGTGTGGCATAAGTGAGTGCTTTGCCTGACTCACTGCGCATGAACCCTTTAACTCCGGTTTGGGCCATCATTAAAGTGCAGTTCAGAAATAAAAACGTTACCAGTAAAAAAGGAAACCTGAAACTTTTTAAATCAGCATTTTTGTTCATCACTTAGCGTTTTATTGGTGAAGGATTGAAGTACACTTTTCTGCAAATGTATGACAAATGCATACAAATAATTATTTGCCAAAAAGATTTTACGCTAATCTGACGAAGAACTGAGTTAAAAGTATCAGGTTTCAGTTAAAAAAACAATCATTTTTATAAAACAACCACTTTTCGTGTTACAATCTGATTGCCGGCATTTATTTTAATGGCATATACACCCGTTGTTAAATTGCTTATATCAAACCTGATAACATGGCTTCCGGCATTCATTTTCGCAGAATTTACCTGTTGCAACACCTGACCTGTCAGGGTGCTGATTTCCGCATTGATTGCCATTGATTTTTCCGATTTTATTTCAATGGCGCACCTATCGCTTGCCGGATTCGGGTAAACCTGAGAAACTTCAAAACTTCCAGTTTTATCAGGCACACTGGTAATAGTGGGTTCAACCACCCGGTAAGTTATATAACTAATTTCAGTTGAACCGGTACCGGGCGTATAGTCTTCCTGAAAAATAAATGGAGGAGTTTTAACATCCTGCGTTGCGGGTAAACGTGGAGGTACCGCCGGATAAACGCATTCAGAAAAAGCATAGAATATACCTCCGGTCTGATCAATGGGTGTACCCCAGTGAATACCATCGTACGACATATTGGTATAAATATGCCTGTAATAATAATCTGCTGAAAGATTGTCCGGTGAAATTCCTGCATATACCACAAAAATTTCATTTCCGGGTCCTACGCATAACTGAGGTTGTGAAGTAAGCCCAAGTCCATAATCAGGCTGCCCGCTTACAATATTCAGCGTGGCGGTTTCAGGTACAATCCAGCCAATCAGGTTGCCGCCGGCCTGCAGGTAATCGAGGGTGTAAGAACTTACAATTGTTGAGTCAAGGGCCGGCATATCCTCATTCCAGTACATCAGCCCTTCAGTGCTGGTTGGATAATAATACCAACCACCGGGAGGGGTTGTTACAACATCATGAAAACGCAGCATTCTGCCAAAAGCCACATGTACTTTGCCATTGTTGTCGAGTGCTATTGCCGAAGTACCATCACCGCAACCAAACGTCGGGGTAATATCAGGCACATCATACGGATCATACGGTGAATCGTAAACCACAATTTTTTGCCAGGTATCGCCATTATCTGATGATTTAAATACCAACCCGTCGAATTCATTGAATCCGAATGTAAAAGCAAGTGTATTGCCAACAGGCAAGGCCCATGAATAATGCAAACTGGGAATGGTTGGATAATAATCAACCCCGAGTCCGTCAATAATTTCCCCGTTAATATCCCAGGTTAAACCACCGTCAGATGAGCGGTAATACAACAGGGCATCTTCCTGACCCATGTAAGGATCATCGTACACAAGTGCCAGAATATGAATATATTCGTGGTTTTGACCGCTGGTAATCATTGAATGCCATACCAAAGAGTAATTACCTTCAGGAGGCGTTAGTGTCTGCTCGGTCCATGCACCCTGCCCTTTGGTTTCGCGTGTCAGAATTTTTAAAAAACCATCACCGGCCAGGTACCTGTAGTGAACAATCGCTTCTCCGTTGGGTCCCCAGGGGGCGTATGACGGGAAAGCATTGTTGGGATCGCTTCCGAGATGAGGATCCTGGGGAGTCCATGAAGAACCGCTGAAATATGAATAAGCTGTACCACGGTCAGGAGTGCCGTTGGCTCCTTTGTGCATCCATGTAGCTCCGATGGTTTCGTCAGGGTATTGATACATCCTGTTCATCAGGTTGCCTGAATTATAGGTCTGGGTATCATAATACGTATCGCCAATTTGCTCGGGATATGATTTTTTCTTTACGGGCAGCATGGTATTTCCGGCCGGGCTGCCATCAGGTGCGGGTGATGCAGTACACAGCACGGCATTTGCCGGTTTCATGTGATCGGTAACATGCCTTTGCTGGGCATAGCTGCTTATAAAAATAAGCACCAGAACAGGAATGAGTAAATGTTTTGTCATTGTTTAAAGTTTTGATTAGTGACTCGAATGAAGGGTATAAATGTAAGCATAAAGTTGAATTC
>CAZKCK010000116.1:0-4288 GCA_964550695.1 uncultured Bacteroidales bacterium
ATGTTCCATCAGTACGATACCGATCCTTCAAGCTGGCCAAACTTTCATGACTGCCTTAACCCCAACGAAATGAATTTTTATCTTTTAGGCACCGAACAGGTTATATATAATATTGAAAAGCCACAGGGTTTGAGTTTTATTAATGTTGAATTATATGGAGATGCCCTCTACACAAGTAATTCAACCACCCTCGAGCACACAGGCACTATTCATTATGGAACGTTGGTCGTTTCGACAGTACCCCCCGAAGACTTATAAATTTGACTAAACCATGGGCGAGGTCTAACGGCCTCGTCCTTTTAAACTTATTAAAATGAGGAAACTGTTATTATTGATTGGCTTGTTTGTTATAAGCAACTATCAGCTTTTATTGTCTCAACCCACCTTTACCTTTAAAATCCATAGTGAATATACCGATACCCCTTTGGATATCATCGAAGGGGAGGATGCGTATTATGCCACTTTTGCCTTTATGTCGTATGATACTGTTTATAGCTATATACGAAAATTCGATTACAATGGTGATAGCATCAAGCAAGTACGTTTGTGCAAAGATTCACTAAAGGTGATGTGCGGCAATATGGTAATTAACGATGAAGGGAATATTGTTATAGTCGGTTTTGCTAGAAACACCTATTATGGTAAGTATTCAATCATGCTTTTTGAATTGACGCCAGATTTGGAAATTGTTAAAACAAATGCTTGTGAAACAAGTTTTATGCAAATCGGTTTTACAGATCTTATAAAAGACAATAAATCTTACATTTATAGTGGCGATTACACAAATGGCAACGAGGAGAACATTTTTACATTTCGATTTGATGCAAATTTTCAACTTCTAGGAGCAAATACCTTTAATGATTCCTATAAGTTTCATTTTTCAACTGCTATTGATCCAATTTCAAGAGATATTAAATTAGCCGTTTGTGGCTCTGTTTTAAACGGTACTTCAGGAAACTTTTATATAATTGATTCATTGTTGCAACTAAGGAAGATTGATACGATTACAAAAAAAATGCTTAATTACTATGAGCTTCGATATATAAATGATACCATGTTTTATTTAAGCGGAAAGGATGTTACAGAGGGTGCGGATGACAATTACCGTATTGTGCTGATGGATACCTCCTATCATATTTACAAAGATGTAACTTTTGGGGCGATAGATACGTTTGATTACCCCGGGCTTGATAGGAACATGAGCTTTTTGCAGCCCAACCGGGTGTATTGCGGCCTCACCCGCAACATTGCCGAGCAGATACCTATTTATTCCACCAACAAATCGTGGTATGGGGTCTATCTGCTCGATGACTCGCTGAACATACGATGGAAAAGGTTTTACGGGGGCGATGCCTATTACATGCTCAGAGCAATAGAAGCCACCACCGACGGGGGTTGCCTGCTTGCCGGGAGGCGCTACGATTACCTAACGCAAGATATGGAGTTCGATATCGTGATCGTGAAAATGGACTCCACCGGCCTCATTACCTCCGCAGGACCCGAACCCGAAATGCTCTCGCACGACGCCATCGTGTATCCCAACCCGGGCAACAATGTGCTACACATCGAGAGCGGGCCTCAGATTAGCGGGGCCGTGTTTTACCTGTACGACCAGGCTGGCAAGTTGCTGGAGCGAAGGCAGCTAAACAGCCAAACCGAAACCCTGCAAACCAGTGCGTTGCCCAACGGGGTTTACCTTTGGAACATTGTGCATAACAATAAAACCATTGAAGGCGGGAAATGGGTGAAGGCCGATTAAATGATGTGAAGATATGGAAATGTGAGGATAGCTTGCCCTGAGCCTGCCGAAGGGTGGAAATGTGCTGATGTGGAAATGTGCTGATGAGAAAATGTGCTGATGTGAAAATGTGGAATCGTGATGAACTGAGCCTTGATAGTACCCTATGGAACATAGAGAGTACCTTGAATGTAACCTATGGCGAGGCCTCCTATGCCATGGAAGCAACTGTTGTTGACTCCAGCTTTGTGGAGGTTGCAGTAGTTAACGGCCTTGTTAGCTTTGATGAGGTGGAAGCAGCTTACAACACGTTTTACCAGAACGTAAAAACCCAGTACGATGGCGTTGCGAACGACGACAAGCAGTTTATATATGCCCATGCCGAGGAAGTAGAAACCGGCCTTAAAACCGCCACCTCCACCGTAAAGCTTACCGCTGTGGTGGGCGAGGGGCCTATTAACCTATTTGTTTTTGGGGCCAATGATAATTGGTACTATGGGCTAGGATTTATCGGTTATGGTGGGTATTGTAGTGGACAATACGCAGGTAGTAACGTTAATTCTGATGCAGCAATGGAAATTGCCAGAAAAATAAGGATTAGAAAGGCTATTCCATCTGGCAATTACTCATACATTAATCCAGTTAATATTGATATTAACCCAACATATTACCAAAACCCTGAAGACCCAATTCCAGGAGATAATATCAGAGATTTTTTGATGTTCAGGCAAGTTTCTAATATTCCAAATTATTCGGAATGTATTGGTTACGAGGATATGAATTTTTATTTAAATGGAACGGAAGAGGTTGTTTACAACCTTGCTAAACCAAGTAGCACTTCTTTTATTGATATTTCATTGACCGGTGATTATCTTTGGATACCACCAAATGTTATAGTTCACTATGGCGTTGTGACTTATGGAACTCTAATTGTAAACCCAAATCCGCCAGAACCTATAAAATAATCAGATAAATCATGCCTGTAAGGATTTTTCCTAACTCGTTATAGAAAGGGAGCCTTACAGGCAAATTATAAATCTGTCATGAAAAAATTCTGTTTAATTATTATAATCAGTATTAGCGCAAGTATCTTTAGCTTGTATGCTCAAAACTTTACTTCACTTATCAGGACTTCATTAGACGATACACCAACAAATATAGTTTCAAGTGTTGATTGTTATTTTATAGCAATGGTCAGCACAAATGAGAACATGTCTGTTATTGAAAGCCGTATTTTGAAAATTGAATTTGATGGTAACATACAGGATAGCCTGAGAGTTTTCCCAGAATTCAACAGGGTTTATACTACAAATATCGATACCTGCCTTAATGGAAAAATCACGGTTGTTTCTTATGTAAAAAATCATGAAAACTCAGTATATTATGACATATTGCTTTGTGAATTTGAGCAAGATTTCCGATTAGTTGATAGTGTAAGAGTTCCATTTGGGGCAAAAGAAATTGGGTATTCACACCTAAACCGGGATAGTAACGGCAATTACATTTTAACCGGTTCCGCACAATTTGATGCCATTGATCAAGTGTTTGCTTTAAAATTCAATAATCAATTTATCGTAACAGATGCTAAGATATTTGGACATGAATATGGACAGTTTTGCTTTTCAACTAAACTTATTCCAGGTTCATCTGAGTTTCTTTTCGCCAATTTTGGTAATAGTTTGGTTAACACATTGGGTTGCTTAATAAGGACTGATAGTGTGTTCAACGTCATTTCAGCAGATACAATTACACATAAAATGCACTTATATTATAATATCGGGTTTATAAGCGATAGCATTTTTATTCTTTCCGGGAAGAGAGACCCTGAATATAATCCCAACCGCGATGATAATTTTCAATTGATGCTGTTAGATACTTTAAATATTTGCTACCAATCGGTTGTTTATGGCGCTTATGATACAATGGATTACCCGGCAAACACTAATATTTCCATCACAAATCAGGGTAATATTTTTGGCGGGGCCACCAAGAATGCTATATGGTATATGGGCAATTTTAGTAGTTGGTTTTCATTGTATTATATGAATCCCTCTCTTTCATTGGAATGGGTAAAGTATTATGGAGACGGGTGTAATTGGATGCTTCGCGAAATATGCGCAACTTCTGATGGCGGCTGCCTGATGGCCGGCACGCGTTACGACTGGCTGACCCAATACAACGAACGCGATGCCATTCTGGTAAAGGTTGACTCCACCGGCCTCATCACCTCTACCGGCCCCGGGCCTGAGATGAGGGCACACGATGCCATTGTATATCCCAATCCCGGCAGCAGTGTAATAAACATCGAGAGCGGCCCGCAAATCAGCGGGGCATGGTTCTACCTGTTCGATCTGGCAGGCAAGCTGGTAGCATCGAAGCTGATCACGGACCAAAAAGAAGCCCTGCAAACCAGTGCTCTGCCTTCGGGGGTTTACCTTTGGAATATCGTTTTTAAAGATAAAACGCTTGAAAGCGGGAAATGGGTAAAGGCCGATTGATGTGAAGATGTGAAAATGTGAGGATATGAGAATTTGAGGATGTGGAAATGTG
>CAZKCK010000116.1:4388-13704 GCA_964550695.1 uncultured Bacteroidales bacterium
ATTTGAGGATGTGGAAATGTGAGGATATAAGGATATGGAAATATGAGGATGCCTGCCCTGAGCGCCCGCACTGAACTTCTCGAAGTGTGTCGAAGGGCCTTTCACGCTCTCTCCCCTTTTCCCCTTCTGCGCACTCACCGCTCCCCGTCTCTCAGTCTCTTCTTCTCCCCTTCTCCCCTTCTCCCCTTCTCACTGCTCATTTCTCACCGCTCATTTCTCCCCAGCTCTCAGTCTCTTCTTCTCCCCTTCTCCCCGCTCATTTCTCCCCGCTCACCATCTCCCGGTCTCCCTTCTTCCCTCTCCCCGTCTCTCAGTCTCTTCATCTCCCCTTCTCATCACCCCGGTTCTTTCCAGTCGCCATGTGCTTTTATGAGATTTATCAATTCTTGAACAGCCTGATCCTCGGGTATATTTTTTTTAACAGCATCTTTTCCTTTAAAAAGCGTAACAAGTCCTTTACCGGCACCTACATAGCCGTAATCGGCACCGGCCATTTCACCCGGCCCGTTTACAATGCAGCCCATGATGCCAATGGTGAGCCCTTTCAGGTGCGAGGTTTTCATGCGTATGTTTTTAACGGCCATTTCAATATTGTACTGTGTACGACCGCATGAGGGGCATGAGATATACTCGGTTCTTGAAATCCGGGCACCGGCAGCCTGCAATATTCCAAAGGAAGCAGAAATGATGCTTTCTGATGACACTGATGGGTTCTGAAGCCAGATACCATTCCCGTAACCTTCCTGAAAAAGGGGTGCTATTTCAGCAGCTGCCTCGGTAATAAATGAATCAGCATTGCTTTCGCAGCACTGTTTATGGATAATTACCGGCAGACGAATACCTGCCGCATACAGTTGAATGCATCCGGCCCTAAGGGATGTGAGGGCCCGGGGATTGTCAGTGTGCATAACAATAGCTGCATTTGTATCGTTTCTGAGATTGTTCAGAAAGGCATCGGTCATATCTTCGGCTCTTAAAAACAGTACCCTGAACGGGAACTCCGTTTTCTCATAAAAGTCGGCAACAAGTGTTTGTCGGGTTTCAGGCCCAATCACAATGGGAGGAGTTTTGCCCCCAATTCCCTCAAGTTGTATGGTATCACGTCTGGCATAGCCGACCTGACTGGCAACTGATTGACGTATGTTCAGCGGGTCAGCATTTTGAAATCCCAGCGCCATACCAGCCAGTTTACGCGCTACAGGGATTTCGGCTTCCGGAGCTTCGGTAAGCGAAACCCTGATGGTATCCCCAATGCCTTCTGCCAACAGTGCACCAATGCCGGCCGCTGATTTAATTCTTCCGTCCTCACCCTCGCCAGCTTCTGTAACCCCAAGGTGCAAGGGATAAACTGAACCCGTTTCAAGCATTCGCTGAACCAGAAACCGGTTGGCCAGCACCATAATATTCGGATTGCTTGATTTCATCGACAACACCAGATTGTAAAAGCCAAAATCTTCACATATTTCAACAAATTCAAGGGCAGCTTCAACCATACCTGCAGGGGTATCACCATACCGGTCCATGATGCGCCCCGAAAGTGAGCCATGGTTGCTTCCAATTCTGAGTGCCGTTCCGTATTGTTTGCAGATGCTGATGAGCGGAGCAATGTTTTCGCGGATGCGTTCCTTTGCTTCAAGATATTCAGCATCAGAAAAGTGTATTTTATCAGAATTCCGGTCAGTATAGTTACCCGGGTTGATGCGGACTTTCTCAACAAGACGGGCAGCAACTTCGGCAGCCTTTGGATTGTAATGGATGTCGGCAATCAAAGGGATCGTACAGCCCTGCTGATGTAGCTTTTTTTTGATAACAGCAAGATTCTCTGCTTCCTTTATGCCCTGGGCCGTAATCCTGACATATTCGCAACCGGCATTTGCCAGGCGTATGGTTTGCTCAACTGTAGCCTGAGTATCGAGCGTATTGGTATTGGTCATGCTCTGGATGCGGATAGGGTTATTGCCACCCATGGCAATGGCGCCAATAGAAACTTCCCGGGTTTTAAACCGATGAAAATGGTCCTGAAATTTGTTTAACCTGTTTTTAGGCAAGATGCGTGAGATTTTGCTGCAAAGGTAGTTAAAACACATGGCCTGATAGCCGGATGGAGCCTGCTGATAAAAGAAAGCCAAAAGGTGTCAGGGGTTATAAGAAGGATGGTGGAGGAAAACGGGTATCAACAGGCAACAATATAAATCGCCATGTTATACCATGCCTTACTGGTTTTCGGGATGCTGTGATCCCGGCTCAGCTTCTTAATGTTGAGGATTGGTACGGTTAAAATATTTCCACAGGTAATATACCGGAATGCCTGACAAAACGATAATCAAACCGGGCCAGGTATAATCGGGCTTGTAAATCAGCAGAATAACCTCAATAAACAGGCAGATCAGGATATAAATGGCTGGAATAACCGGATAGCCGAAGGTTTTGTAAGGGCGTTCGAGATCAGGCTGTTTATACCTGAACACAAATACAGCCAGTATGGTGAGTATAAAAAATATCAATGAAGCCATGATGATATAATCGAGCAACTGACTGTAAGATCCTGAAAGGCACAGCACAATACACCATGCAGCCTGCACCCAAAGCCCGGTGGCGGGAACGCCTTTGCTGTTGAGGAGTCCGGCATTTTTAAAGAATAGCCCATCGGCAGCCATGGCATAATATACCCGGGCTCCCGAAAGAATGAGGCCGTTGTTGCAGCCAAATGTTGATACCACCACAATACCGGCCATTACCAGAACAGCCCCCTGTCCAAGAATCTGTTGCATGACGGCCGTTGCAACCCTGTCTTCGGATGCATACTGAATGCCGCGGGCAGCTACGTCGGTTCCATTGGCTGATCCGGTAAGCGGTAAAACATAAATATAAACCAGGTTGATCAGCAGATAAAGTATGGTTACGCCAATGGTACCATAAATCAAGCTCCTGGGGATGTTGCGTTTGGGATTCACCACTTCACCCGATGCAAAGGTTATATCATACCACGCATCCGATGCAAAAAGCGATCCCACCATGGCCGCACCGATGGCAACAATTAATGGCCATCCTGAAATGGCCTCCGGGCCGTCTATGGTTATTTTTGTTGCTTCCCAGAAACCGACAGGATGATGACCGGCAAACATAAAACCTACTCCTATAAATACCAGAAGAATGAGCACCTTTGATAAAGTAAATATATTCTGAACCCGTTTGCCCTGTTCTACCCCCCTGCCATTGAGCCAGGTGAGAAACAGTATGCTGATGATGGCAATGAGTTGGGTTGCGTTAAAATGAACAAATCCGTAATCAATCAATACGTTTTTATCACTGACCCATGGAACCATCACCCCCAGATATTTCCCGAATGCCATTGCAACGGCAGCTATGGTTCCGCACTGAATCACAAGAAAAAGTGTCCAGCCATACAGGAAACCTACCAATGGCGAATATGCCTCGCGCAGGTACACATAGATGCCACCGGCATGAGGCATCATACCGGCAAGTTCGCCATAACCCAGGGCAGCAAAAATTGTCAGGATGCCGGCAATTCCCCAAACAACCAATAGCCAGCCGGGAGAACCAACGCTGCGTGCAATGTCAGCACTGACAATAAATATACCTGAGCCCACCATTGAACCCATCACCAGAGCTGTGGAGTCGAAAAGCGTCAGACTCCGGTGGAAAGAGGGATTTGATTTAGACATAGTTTAATAAATCATTAACAGGATGATCTTCAATAAAAACGATGCAATATAATAAAACATTCCGTATCATTGATACAGGTAGTTTGATATTTTTCAGAGTCTTTATTTCCAGCGATTTTTCAAATGCACTAAGAAGCCAGGTGAACGAATTTTGAAAGCAAACTGTAATCAATTAAAAGGGCAAAAAAAAACCGGCACAGAGGCCGGTTTTCGTTGAAATCATCAGGGAGTGCTATACCCTGGTATCTGAGGCTATTTGGTTATGAGGATCTTGCGGATAATTACCCGTTTTTCGTTCATGATTGAAACATTGTACATACCATTCGGAGCTGATTTAAGATCAATTTGTTCTTTAAATGTTCCGTTTGATTCTTCAATGGTTTCATAAACAGTCTGACCAATAGCGTTAATAACTTTGATATTGTAAACGCCTGCTTCAGCACCTGTTACACTTACGGTAAACTGGCCTTTGTTGGGCACCGGATAAACCTGATAATATTTGGCTTCATTTTCAGAGATACCAATAAGGCTTACCCAGATATGGTTTGATTCACCTGAACTGCAACCGTTTAAAGTTACGATGCAATAGTAATCGCCACCATCAACAGCAGTATAGTTCTGGCCTGTGGCACCCGGTATGGCAACTCCGTTAAGGTACCATTGGTTTCCTGTGGCTACATTGCTTGACAGTACTTCACCATTGATTGTAATAACAGGTGTTGGGGGAATTGGATTCACAGTTACAGTGTAAGCAGGTGAAGCAGCGCCGTTGCCACATGAGTTGGTTCCGTATACGCTGAAATTACCTGTTGAGGCACTGGCACCAAAACTAACTGTTATGGTGTTTGTATTGGTTACACTTGTAATGGTTACGCCTGCAGGAACTGTCCATACATAACTTGAAGCATTTGCTATGGCGGCAACGGTGTAGGTTACACCAGTTGAACCTGCACAAACCGAAGCGGGACCTGTAATGGTTCCGGCATTGGCCGGGAGCGGGTTCACCGTTACATTGTATGCTGGTGAGGAAGATCCGTTTCCGCAGAGGTTGTTACCATAAACAGTAATTGCGCCTGAAGAAGCATTTCCTGCAAAGTTTACAGTGATATTGGTTGTTCCGGCTCCACTGGCAATGGTAGCACCAGCGGGCAGTAACCATACATACGTCTGTGTATTTGCGATGGTGGTTGTTGAGTAGCTTACGCCATTGGTTCCGCCGCATACGGTTGGGGTTCCCGTAATGGTTCCGGCAGCACCGGGTAATCCGTTAACGGTAACCGGCAGCACTGTTGGTGCTGCTGCAGGGCAACCTGTTGTTGGTGTATAGTTTACGCTTACAGTCTGGTTTCCGGCTACAGTCCAGTTTACCTGAATCTGATTGGTCCCGGCACCTGAAGTAATCGTACCACCAGCCGATACGGCCCATATATAAGCACTCATACCGGTTTCCGTGGTATAATTGTAGTAGCCTGAATTTGCACAAAGGCTTGCAGTACCAGTGATTGTGGGGCTGGCACCGGCATTAACAGTTACAGCATATGAAGCAGGAGCAGCGGCAGCGCAACCTCCGGCATTGGTATAGTTAACTGTAACGGTTTTTGCACCAACAGTTGTCCATGTCACGGTAATGGCATTGGTTGTTGAACCGGCTGTAATTGTACCTCCAGCCGAAACAGTCCATGTATATCCGGTCATTCCGGCCTGTGTGGAATAAATATTGCCTGCAGAATTTAAGCAAACAGAAGCAGGACCAGCGATTGTGGGAACAGGAACGGCATTTACGGTAACAGCATACGATGCCGGTGTTACTGCCGAACAACCGGAAGCATTGGTATAGTTTACACCAACAGTCTGTGCACCGGCAGTATTCCAGGTTACGGTAATGGCATTGGTTGTTGCACCGGCGGTAATTGTTCCACCAGCCGAAACGGTCCAAGTGTAGGCAGTCATACCGGCTTGTGTTGTATAAACACTTCCGGCAATACCAGCACATACAGTTGCAGGTCCGGTGATTGAAACAGCAGGCCTTGCATTTACGGTTACCGGGTAAGAAACCGGTGCAGCAGCAGTACATCCTGAAGCATTCACATAGTTAACGGCAACGTTCTGTGCGCCTGCAGTATTCCAGGTTACGGTAATGGCATTGGTACCAGCACCTGCGGTAATAGTACCACCTGCTGAAATCGTCCAGACATAACCGGTCATTCCGGTTTGGGTGGTATACACAACACCGGTTGTTCCTGTACAAACACTGTTTGTTCCGGTAATTGTAGGAACGGGCAGTGCATTAATTGTAACGGCATATGAAGCCGGAGTAACGGCAGTGCAACCTGATCCATTTGTATAATTTACAGTTACTGTTTTAGCTCCAACTGTTGACCATGTTACGGTTATTGTATTGGTTGTTGCACCTGCGGTAATGGTACCACCAGCCGAAACAGTCCAAGTATACCCGGTCATTCCGGCCTGAGTTGAGTATACACTACCTGTGGTATTCACACAAACAGAAGCAGGACCAGTAATAGTGGGTACCGGTAAAGCATTTACAGTTACTGCGTAAGAAGCAGGTGTAACAGCAGTACACAGGTTGGCATTGGTATAATTTACAGTAACATTCTGGGCACCAAAGGTATTCCAGGTTACAGTAATTACATTTGTTCCGGCACCGGCAGTAATGGTACCACCTGCTGAAACTGTCCAAGTGTATCCGGTCATTCCGGCCTGTGTGGTATAGGTAACGCCTGTTGTTCCGGCGCAAACACTGGCTGTACCGGTTATAGTCGGAACTGGCAGTGCATTCACGGTTACAGCATACGAAGCTGGTGCGGCTGCAGTACACAGGTTGGCATTGGCATAGTTTACAGTAACGGTTTGGGCACCTGCGGTATTCCAGGTAACAGTGATGGCATTTGTACCAGCACCGGCAGTGATAGCACCACCAGCCGAAACTGTCCAGGTATAGCCAGTCATACCGGCTTGTGTTGTATAAACAACGCCTGTTGTTCCGGCACATAAACTGTTGTTACCCGAAATAGTAGGTACTGGTAAAGGATTAACTGTTACATTGTAAACAGTTGCCGAAGTTGCTGTACAGCCATTACCATTGATATAATTAACTGAAACGGTTTGTGCACCAGCAGTGCTCCATGTAACAGTTATTGCATTGGTAGCAGCACCGGCGGTAATGTTACCACCAGCCGAAACTGTCCAGTTGTAGGCCGTCATGCCAGCTTCTGTTGTATAGGTAATTCCGGTTGAACCAGCACAAAGGCTGTTAACACCAGAAACTGTGGGAACTGGTAAAGGATTAACAGTAACTGAATAATTGGGAGAAACAGCACCATTTCCATAGGTATTCGTTCCATAAACAGTAATGTTTCCGGAAACAGCAGCTAATGAAAAGTCAACAGTAATAGCGTTGGTATTGGCACCCGAAGCAATGGTCGCACCAGCAGGTAGTGTCCAAACATAACCGGTTGCATTCAAAATTGGAGCTACAGAATAAGCTATTCCCATTGCACCGGCACACACAGCAGAAGTACCGCTGATAGGACCAGCAGGGCCTGGGGTTGAGAAGATATTCACATTGTATTGTGTAGCACTCGATGCAGGACAGTTGTTGGTATTGTTGTAATTTACGGTAACGTATTGATTGCCCGCGGTATTCCAATCCACAGAAATAGAATTGGTTCCCTGGCCTACGGTAATGGTTCCACCTGCTGAAACAGTCCAAACATAACTGCTCATTCCAGCTTCGGTAGTATAAACCTGTGTAGTTCCAACGCCTGCAGAAGCAGGGCCGGTAACTATTGGAATGGGTCTATCATAAACATTTACAGTATAATTGGTGGCTGAAGCAGCGGTACAGTTATTTGTATTGGTATAAATAACAGTTACTTTGTTCACACCAAGCGCATTCCATGTAACGGTAATAGAATTAGTACCTTGACCAGCTGTAATTGTTCCACCTGAAATGGTCCATGTATAGGCACTCATGCCGGCTTCAGTGGTATAAACCACGCCAGTTTCTCCCAAACATGAATTGGCATTGCCAGCAATAACTGGTATCGGTAAAGGATTAACAACCATCGTAGAGGTGGCTGAAGTAGCCATACCTGTATTACATTCGGTAGAGGTCATTTCAACATAAACCACATCACCATTTACAGGAACAAAGGTATAAGTTGCTTGGTTTAGACCAACTGCAACACTGTTTTTGTACCATTGATAAGAGGGTGAAGCTCCACCATTTACAGGGGTTGCGGTATAAGTTACAGTTGAACCTGCGCAAACAGCAGGAGCATCGGGAGCTATCGTAACACTCATCACAACAGGAACAGTGATTGCCATAGAAATGAGGTTGGAGGTGGCAGGGCTACCTGTTACGCATGCTTCGGTGGAGGTCATTTCAACTTTTACAACATCACCATCTGCCGGTATATAGCTATATGTAGCCTGATTCAGTCCAACGGCCACAGCATTCAAATACCACTGGTAAGAAGGGGTTCCGCCATGAACCGGTGAAGCAGTAAAGGTAACAAAATCAGATCCGCAAGAAGGATTAGCACTGGCAGCAATGGAAACTGATGCTAAATTTGCTGGAAGCACAGTAATAGTCATCGGTGCTGAAGAAACCGGATTCGGAACAGAGCAACCAAGGTCGGAAGTAACTTGGCAATACACCTGATCTCCATTGGAAGGAGTAAAAGTATAGGTAGTCAGAATTTCGCCTACCACCTCAGCACTGTTTTTGAACCATTTGTAAGTCAGATTTCCTGAGGCAACCGGCGTAGCTGTAAGGGTTACAGGTATTCCTGGACAAACCGGATTGGCACTCGATGCAATAGTAACCGATGCCGCCGTTGAGGCCAGTACATTCATAGTTATGCTATTTGACAAGGCAGACCCGAGGACACAAACATCGGGACTAGGTAGCAATTCTGCAAGCACTACATCATTATTAGCTGGTACATAACTAAATATAGCCGAATTACCAGATTGCATAACATTGTTTACATACCAATAATAAGTTGGGCCAGTACCACCATTGGTTGGTGAAGCCGTATAAGTTACAGGTACGGTGGCACAAACTGGATTTGCATCGGCAGAAATTGTGACTGAAGGAACAACAAAGGGTTTGACCACCATTGTAACAATGTTGGATGTTACTGTGATGGCTGATTTACAAACCTCAGAAGAAGTCATCTCAACCTTAATCTGGTCCCCGTTAACAGGAACGTAGGAATAGGTTGCAAGGCCAGTTCCAGCAGCGATGTTGTTAACGTACCATTGGTAGGTAGGAACACCACCGTTTACAGGAGTAGCTGTAAAGATAACTGAAACACCATCGCAAACAGGGTTGGCGTTGGCTGCAATGCTTACACTAACTGGCAATATAGGATTAACCACCATGGTTACATCGGCACTGGTAGCAGGGTTGCCCGAAGTACAAGTTTCGCTGGATGTTAAAACCACATGAACCAAGTCGCCATCGGTTGGAATATAGCTGTAAGTTGCCAAGCCTGTTCCAACTGGATTTCCGTTTACATACCATTGGTAAGCAGGAGTTACACCTCCATTGGTTGGGGTAGCCGTAAAATTAACCGTTGTTCCGGCACAAACGGGGTTGG
>CAZKCK010000117.1:0-1594 GCA_964550695.1 uncultured Bacteroidales bacterium
TGAATTACGCTCAATCCTGAAGCCTGATTCATTATCAGCATGATCAGTCCATGTAAGATTAATCTGACCTGAAGAAATAGCTGATGCAACAAGGTCACTCGGAGCAGCAGGCACAACACTGTTGGTACTGATTTCAAGTTCAGGTTTGTTTGCTGATGCTTCTTTGCTTTTAAATGTAACGGCATTCTGGGTATAACTGACTGAATAAAATACAAGACTGATAACTTTATCTCCGGCTGCCAACTGCGTCTGTACATACGGAGTTACATCCCATTCATAATATCCCTGCGATGCAATAAGATCAACAGAGGATATTACAATTCCTTCCGCAGGAGCGTTGTTCCAGGTGATGCCGGTTTCGGTCCATGTATCTGACGTCTGATGAACATTCATACCCACCACAACTGACGATGTTGCGTATAATCTCACAACGGCTCCTGAAACAGTTGAAATACCGGATGTTGTTAAATCAAATTTCACAAAACCCTTCCTGAAATTGGTAGCATTCCCCTTTTTTACAATTAAATCAACTGCCGAACCATAATTTGTGGACGGATTTACATCATGAATATAGGAGTCAGCCACCGGATTGAATATCTGGGATCTGACTTGCTGATTATGTAAAATAAATAGAACCAGTAACAGACGAAATGTGAAATAGTTATATTTGAATCTCATGGTAAAATTTGAAAATTATACTGAATATCTTTTTCAGAATTTAATGCCCTCGTAAGCCGTGGTTAATCTTATAGTTGATTTTTGAGCAAGCTCATCAATAAGTTTTAGGTAATTGTAATCAACACTTGTGTTGTGCACTGAAGTTCTGCAACTTTCAAAGGTTTTATAACCCTGAAATTGCTTATGGATCAGGTAAATGACGAACAATGCGTTTTTTCTGTTCAGTATTTTGCAGCGGTTCTCGGGATTAAGCTCCTTCACGGTTTCCTTGAGCATGATTCTGAACGTAGGCTCATCTTCGGGTGAAGGGATTGTATCATTGATTACAATTTCAGAATTTCTGACACTTATATCAGGGTTATTCTGATACGGCTCAATGGTTTTTATGAATTGTAATTCATTCATCAGTTGTTTTTTACATGAATCCTGAAGCAGAAGCGTAAGTTCATGTTGAATTTCTGAGATCGTTGGTTTACCATCACCGGATGTTCGGGATATTTCGATAAGTCTTATTCTGGAATTATAACCATTGCTATAGGCCTGATCTTTTGTCAATTGATATTGTCTGAGAAGCGATTCTTCAGAAATTCCCAAATCTTTGTCAGCCAATGTATTTTTCAATTGATTCACCAGATTGGTAAAAACATAATTATAATATCCGTTTTCGTTGTACTGAACAGGGCCGTAAATTACCTGCCCGTTTTTACGGGCATTCAGTCTGCGCTGGTTTTCTTTGTTAAACGAAGAAAGAAAACCTGTATAAGAAATATCCTCAGTCAGCCCCTGTTTTTTTGCAAGGATTTGCTGGATTTTGATTTTTACAATGATGTCTAATGTTCTCTTTTTTAATGTTTCGGCAGGTGATGTGTTCTTAAATTGTTTATCCCAAAAATCTGATGTGTATTCAAATTGTGCC
>CAZKCK010000117.1:1694-13625 GCA_964550695.1 uncultured Bacteroidales bacterium
TTGCGTATTTGGTTGGTTTTTACGGGAGAATTGTAGCAATAAAGAGGGTGGAGTTGTTATCACACAATATGAGATCAAGTGCATCCACAGAACCGTCTCCATTTAGATCAGTATACATATATCCGGCACTGAAAAGTGTGGCATCATTGTCAACTGCTATTAAATCGAGTGCATCAACAGATCCGTCGTTGTTGGCATCACCACCAAAAAATCCATAAACTCCGGCTGACAGTTGTTTCTGATTATTGCCAAATGCCTGTGAATCTGAAGTTGTAAAATCATAACCGATGGTGCTGTTTGCAAACGAAACTGGAGCAGCCGTCGTTGTTTCGATGCTATTCCGGTTCTTGATTGTTATATAATAGTCTCCCGAATTTGAACCCGGGATACTGGCCGTTGCGGTGCCGTCAATGTTCAGGTTAAGCAGGCCTGCATCATGTATGATGTTTGCGTAATTTGAGGCATCATGCAGTTCTACGGCAATTTTGTCAGCAACAGTGCCTGTGTAATGGTCGCCAAATTCGTCCTGTGCTTTACGCATTATACCGCCATCATACAGTCCTTCAAGATACAGTTTAAGGTTGAGTGTTTTATTAAAAGAGGCTATTGCCTCATTGGAGTATTCAGAATTTCCCATGGCATTGTATGCACAAACACGATAAGTATAAGAAGTTGACAACGCATTTATCTTATTCCATTCCTGAGCGAAGAAAGCAGCCACCCATTCTGAGATTTCGGTTTCATGCCCCAGGCAACTATGTGTGGCACCGGGAATGATATGCAGTTCACTGGTAACACCTGTTGCCAGAAGTGTGTCGTTCAGGTCAATGCTGTATTGCGGGAGAATGGTTACATCGGCTGATCCATGTACCAGAATGGTCGGAATATCAGTTGATTGCAGATAAGGGTATACCCATCCACGCATTTCAGGTTCAAGGCCTCCCCAGAGTGTGGCATTGGCCACAAGACCGGTTTTATTCCAGGGTGTTGTAAGGTAAAGATTTTCGGGATAATACAGCGCAGTTGGATCGGGTCCGTCAAACTGACAAACTGTTTGAGCTGTTCTGCCTCCTGCTGATCCACCGGCAATAAAAATAAGGTTGGGATTGATGTGATACAGCGATGCATTGGCTTTTATCCAGTTAATGGCTGCATTGGCATCTCTGGCGGCATCCTGCAGGGCCGGAAATTCAGAAGCCTGGGTTGGCATGGAGGCAGCAGATCGGAGTCTGTAATCAATCGACACACAAACATAACCCCGTTTGGCAAAGCGGGTGCTGTAATCAACAATATATCCTTGGGTACGATATGAATCTGTTCTGAAACCACCACCGTGAATCCAGATAATGACCGGACGACCCTGTGTATTATCACCTGTCGGTTCATACATATCAAGGTAAAGTGATGTTGGAACCCCCTGGTAGTTTGTTACATCGGCAAATTTAATTCCGGAGGTTACCGTCACATTCGGAAACCTGTTGGCAGGTATAAAGTCAGTAGGATTCAGCCCGGGAATCGTGTTGCTAAACGTAGAGACATTGCTGCCAACTGTTGCAATTTGTGCAAACAATCCACCTTCGGGTTTGCGTTCAATTTTAAAACCGTCTTCACCCGTACTGTTGTCTGACCAGGCAAGATCAACCTGAGCAGTAGAGATAACTGTAGCAGTGAGGTCAGAAGGAGCAGATAAAGGAACACCGAAATTAATTGTATAGGTTTTGGTGGTGATTCCATCAGGGGCGGTAACCAGAATACTTGTGGAGCCGGGCAGTGATGAAGCATTGTTTATGGTTGCGGTTGCGGTTGCCTGTGTGGTTGTTGCTGTAACCGCAGGAACTACTGTTGTTCCCGCAGGTAACATGATGTTGTAGGAAAGTACTTCGGGTGAAAAACCGGCAACTGTTGTTCCATCTGCTTTCAGATCGCTTAATGTGGCGTCAAGACTTGCATTCATGGTCAGGCTTACATCATCAAGATAGAACAGACCCGTAGTATTGTCACCTGTGGATGCTGTTGCCCTGAACCTGAAATAAATGATAGGGCTGTTGTCATTCACCGGCAGAATTACCTGGTGCCATTGGGTAATACTTACTGTCATAGGCATTGGGTCCTGACCAACAAGTATCCAGTTTGAGTTGTCGTATGATTTTTCGATATACAGATGCAGGTTGCTCGAAGCATTTTTATCCAGAACTTTCACAAAAAATTCGAGTGTTGAGGCACCATTGCATGCAGAGGTTGTGAGTGTTCCACCATCGGCAGGCGATAACCATTTGAATTTGGGTGTGGCATAAGTAAAAACAGAACCATAAAATCCCATTCCATTGCCGGTTGACGTTCCAACATTCGATGTGCTGGTCCATCCGGTGGGAGGCATGATATCGAAACCTTCTTTAAAAGAAAATACATTCGATGCTGATATTTTGCTGAAAGTAACATGATAGGTGGAAGTAGTGATTCCATCCTGAGCTGTACATACAATGGTTGCAGTTCTTTCGGTGGCTGTACCGGTCAGATTTACAGGTTGTGTAACCGAATATGTAGCGGGCGGGCAGCCGCTGGCAGGAATTACAAAGGCAGGTTCGGCGTCAACAACCAGTGAACTGGTTTCCAGAGGAACTTCGATATTGTAGTCAAATACACCTGATTCAAAATCTTTTACCCGGATGTTTTGTTTAATTGGGTCGAAACCGTTGGGCAGCCATTTAATGTAAGAGAGGGCAGAATTATTGCTTGGCGAGGCAAATGAAAATGAAACGGTATAAGTTAACTGCGTTGTCCCGTCCTGGGCGGTCACGAGAATACTTGTAGTGCCGGGTACGGATGCAGCGGGCGTAATAACTGAAGAGGCAAGGGGGAAACTGGTAGTGGCTGTGACTACAGGCACTGTGGGTAAACCGTAAGGCACTATCACCGAATATGCAAAGGTGCCTGATGAAAATCCGGAAACGGTTGTTCCGTCAACCTTCAGATCGCTTAAAGTGGCATCGTTGCTCAGTGTTCCGGGAATAGCTGTAAATGTTGAACTCTGAATACCCGAAATATTTCCGGCTCCATCCTTTACAGGTGCAATAGCGAGGTAGTATTGCTGCAGATTGACGAGCGCAGCAGCAGGAGTTACGGTAATAATGGTTTTGGTTGCATCAATTGTGGCCGTGTAAGCCACCGGAGTTCCTGAAGCATCTGTTAATGTAAAGGTCAGCAATGATGAAAGATTGCTGTTGGTAATTTCGGTGCCGTCGGTATTTTTGATGGGTTCATTAAAAGTTATTGTAGGAATAACGTCGAGTAGAATGTTTACAGAGCCATTTGACGGATTGAAGGTGCCCACGGGTGCCAGAATATCCTGTGCAACTGCATCGGCCCAGGTTTGTCCCACCCTGATTCCATCAACGGTTACAATGGGTGAATTTACACCACCCTGCCTCAGTTGAACGCATCTCTGACCAACTCCGTCAGTTCCGGCATCTGTGGCAGAAGCATTGGGTGCCGGTTCGGTAACCGGGAAGGGATTGGCAGGATCAAACACAAAAACATCGACCACATCATTGAGCGTACCACTGATAAATGTATACTTAAGTACAACCAGATAAGTTGTTCCGAATGAATAATACTGACTGGTCCAGTTCACAGGCACAGTTCCGCTGACTGTACTCTTCGTAACTCCGAAAACCAGGTTACCGGTTCCCAGAGAATCCTTCGCATACAATCTGCCTTTAAATACACTTAATCCTGCATTGGTGGTTTCTTTAAAACTCAGATAATAATCACCACCGGCTCTTGTAGCTGAGGTAACTTTAACCAGGGAGGATATGTAAACACTACCCGAATTAATTGTATTTGTACCGGTAAAATTCTTAAAAAGATCCTGACCACCGGCAGCATTGCCATAACCAGCCGCCAATCCGATACCCGATGACTGGTATCCGGGATAGAATAAACCTGCAGATGCTACCTGGATTGGATTCGTATTATCAGTTCCCTGCAACACCCATGAGCCCTGTCCGCTCAGGTTGCCTGCCGTGTAACTGAAGTTTTCATTGAAAGGGATTAACTGGGCCCATCCGTTGATTGTGATCATCAGCATTATCATAAGAATGATTGAACGCATCCGGAAAAATTGACGGGTTGTTACAATCATTGAATCAGACCGCAGCGTGGTGTTTGTTGTAAAGACTGACATAGTATTGTGTTTTAGAGTCGGTTATAACCAATAAATTTTGAACAGCTAAAGTATATCATCAGTGAGTGAACAGGGTTTCAGAATTGCTCAAACTGGTTTCTGAATTGCTCAATCAGTTCATGCCATTCCACACGATTGGCTTTGATGAAACCAATAAACAAAAAGCCGGATTTCTCCGGCTTTTTATAAAAGTGTAATCGTGGTTTTTTGATTGTATAAACTTATTTAATAAGCATTTTACGCGCATTATACATTTTTTTTGATCCGTATCCGATTGCCATTGTGAGTAAAAGAACAATTCCGTTGCCAATAGGTGCACTGCCTCCAATAGGGCCTCCTCCAACCGGAGAGCCACCGGCATTTGTACCCGGATTGGGTTGAGCCTGACTCATGAAACCGATCAAAAGAAATATTACCAGGATGGTTCCAATTCTGAATAATTTTTTCATAGTATTGATTTATATTAATTTACAATAATCTTTTTTGTTACTTCACCTTTGTTTGTAGTAACTTTTACCAATATGCAGCCATTGGTGGCAAGTTCAATTTTATCCGTCAGATTTCCGGAAAGGTGTGTGCTGATCAATATCCGTCCGGTCAAATCCATCACTTCAACAGTACCTTTTAAATTGTTCGGGTTGCTTAGGTAAACAATGCCCTGAGCACTGTACATGTAAATCTGGCAATTGGTGACTTCGCTGATGGCATCTGTGTTTTTGAAATGGAGTTTAAAGCGGTTCTCCGGTTCTCCGGTTGAATAGCTGAAATTATACTCAGGATTTATCCTGAGATCCTGGATTGTATTGGTCTTTGTGTCTTCGATTGAAACAGGCATGGATGAATTGAAGCTTTCAATCCCTGATGCTGTTATTGAATAGGTTCCGGTTTGTGCACATTTAAAGCCCAGATTTACCGTTTCGTTTCCTTCAACTGGTAATTCGTTGATGGTTAAAATATTATCCTGAATAATGCTGAAAAGCTGGGGTGCATCTTCATTTCCCCATAATTTGTATGCATCATATTGGCTGTCGAAACCTGCTGAGGCAGCCGGATTGAAATGGACGGTCATCGCATCTTCGTAACCGTTTCCGCTAGCTGTGAGTTTCAGTAATTCAGGGGTTGATTCCTTGTAAAATGCCTGTAAGCTATGAACGCGTTTTGCACTTGGGATAGTAATGTCACCAGTTCCTGAAGTAACCTTTACAAAGAAACCTTGTTGAGCCGGTATAATATCGCCAGGCAATGTTCCGGTTCCCAGACCGTTGCCCGCTTTATAATTTCCATTGTCCCAAACATAAACTGAAGCATCAATATTGGTTGTGGCCCAGGTTCCATCCCATTGCAAAGCTGAAGTAAACGGATTGCCCAACAAGTGAAACCCAGAGTAGTTTGCAGTTGCACCGGTAATGGTAAGCCCTGAAAGAACTACGTCCGAATTGTTAAGCGTTCCTGTAAAAACTGACGTATTTGGACCGTCAGGCATCTGAAGTGAATAACCTTTTCCAACAAGCAGTGGATCAATAGCTACAAGATTTTTCCAGGTAAGTGATGGTTCATCAAATTTTCGTACAAAAGAAGTAAGCGGGAATACATCTCCGGCATTTACTGATGAAATGGGAGATGAAACCAGATGGAAACTGGTTCCACCAATATCACGTTTTACAGTTGCCAATCCAGTTACCGCACCATTGGTTATAAGTGAAGCACCCGATTCTATCGTAAAAGTTCCGGCAGTAACCGTCAGATTATTAATTGTTGCTGCACCGGCATGCGAAACGCCTGATATGTTATCGATAACAAGCGTATTGGGGCCACCTGTTGCGGGCAGTTCAGCAACAGCAGTGTTTTGCACCAATGCACCATTGTATTTAAGTGTTGAAGCCGGACCATAGGTTAATGCATATGTTCCGAGACCAAGTGAAGCAGTTCCTGTTAAAGCCAGAGTTCCGTTAACCGTGATGTTTAATCCGAGTGTTTTGACTCCATCATTGCTCAGATACAGGTTGTTGTATGTATTTGGATCTACCCCGGGGGTTGTGCCTGATCCTTTTGTAACGAGGTTTTGTGGTCCGGCGGCATCAAACATTACAGTTCCGTTGAAAGCTATTGCAGTCATTTGCACTTTTGGGGTAGCACCTGTAAATACAAGTTTTCCGTCAACAGTGAGTGTTCCTGCCACTGCATTTGATGATTTTTGAAATGTATTGCTTGAGGTACCTGATATTACGGTTGCATTGGGACCGATTGTTACATTGGCCAGAGTTGCTGCTTTATCGGGAGCAACAGTCAGGATGTTCATTGTTCCGCTTGTAAAAAACCAGTTACCGGCTTTGATATTTGTCTGGAAAGTACCAACCTGACCGGCATTCAGCGCAACCTCAATATCGCAGTTTGAAGAAGCAGGACTGTTGGTTGTGGCGGCCCATTCGCCAGTATTGGTGATATTTCTTGAATTGCCCACAAATTTGATGCGGCCAACACCTGTACCATTGTATGGTTGATTGGTTACACCGCTCATGGTAGTACCCGGCACTACACCTACAGCGCCCCAATAGGAGCGGAGTTTGCCATTCACTTCGAGTGTATTTGTTACCACATCCACCTTTCCGCGCACTGTGCCGGAGGTAGCACTTGTGGTGTTGTTGCATAAATTCAGGTCGTTGCAGGCTTCATTCATGCCAAGTGACATAATGTGGCCGCTCTGAATATAAACACTGTTTGTTGCACCAGGTTTTACGGATGCCACTGCCCATGTTGAACCATTGTATGATTCCCAGTTGGTTGCCACATCCCACAGACCTGTGTTTTTTGAACGGTAATCGCCTGAAACCTGAGTCCATCCAACAGAAGTAAGCAGCAAAAATGCCACCATAAAGAGGAAGGGCAAACCTGAAAATTTGTTTGCAGTCCCACCGGTTTTTATATGTGGTGAAGACTTTGAAGTGTGAAGTTTTGTCATAAGATAAAGTTTTAATATTTGCTATGAATGAGTTGGTTAGATTCGTTTTTTATTTCGTAAAAATATAAACATAAATGCTTTCTGAGGTTTCAAATTTGTTCGAAAGGGTTTCTCTATCAACCAAGAAATACCGTTTTTTTAAAGCAAAGTACAAAATCTATTTGCATTTTGTTTACTGATGGTTCAAAGGTGTAATCACATCGTTTTATATTACAACCTGTTTCATTTTAGGAGCCAGCAGGTGTATGATCATCCACGCCGTAAGATAGGCCAGTCCTGAAATGATGAACATAATATAATAACCGGTTTCGATGTGTCCGAGTTCTTTAAAATGATCCAGCAGTACACCTGCCAGGCGTGCAATCAGTATCCCGCCAATGGCACCGGCCATTGAACCGATTCCTACAACTGAGCCAACGGCTTTTTTGGGGAACATATCCGAAGAGAGGGTATACATATTGGCCGACCATGCCTGATGGGCCGAAGCTGCGAGGCCGATAACAAAAACAGCAAGCCATGGATTTATTTTACCCAGTGCCTGTGCTGCAACCACCGGCACCACGCAAAGCGCAAAAGCCAGCATGGATGTTTTGCGGGCCTTGAAAACCATCCAGTTTCGTTTGATCAGATAGCCTGATAGCCATCCTCCGCCGATACTTCCAAAACATGTCATGGTATACACCACTGCCAGTGGCAGACTTACCTGCATACCGGTCATATTGTATTCGGTTTTCAGGAAACTGGGCAACCAGAAAAGCAGAAACCACCAGATGGGATCGGTCATGAATTTGCCGGCAACAAAGGCCCATGTTTGTTTATAACCCAGCAGTTTAATCCATCGTACCTTTTCGTTGTTTGCCGTAACCATTTCATCAGCATCACTATGAATATAATCAAATTCAGCCTTCCCGAGCCGTTTCTGTTTGGCAGGCACTTCATAGTAAATAAACCAGAAAATGAGCCACAGCAAACCTATTGCACCAGTGATTACAAAAGCCTCCTGCCAGCCCCATGTAACGGCAATCCACGGAACTGTCAGGGGTGCAATGATGGCACCTATATTTGAGCCTGAATTAAAGATACCCGCCGCAAGTGCACGCTCTTTTTTTGGAAACCATTCAGCAACTGTTTTAACTGCTGCCGGGAAATTTCCGGCTTCACTCAGGCCCAGTGCAGCACGGGCAACACTAAAACCAAAGGTGGAGGTGGCAAAGGCATGCGCAATGGATGCAAAACTCCAGACTGTGAGTGACAATGCATAGCCAAGTTTGGTTCCGATTTTGTCAATAATTCTTCCAAAACCCAGCAAGCCAATGGCATATGCCAATTGAAATGCAATCACTATATTCGAATAATCGGTTTCAGTCCATGTGAATTCTTTTTCGAGTATGGGTTTTAACAAACTGATAACCTGACGATCGAGGTAATTGACTGTGGTTGCAAAAAATACAAGCGTAACAATGGTCCACCGGTAATTACCGGGTTTTGTCATAGCCGGATTGGTATTGTTCATTTTAAATGGATTTGGAGGTTATTGATGACTGAAAGGAAAATATGTTTTTTTATTGCTATAACAAATGTTGGATACCATCTCGCCAATCATTGACATATCGTTGGGTAATATGCCGTTTTCCATATCCTTTCCAAGTATATTACACAGATTTCTGCGGAAATATTCGTGGCGCGGAAATGAGAGGAAACTTCTTGAATCGGTAAGCATACCTACAAATCTGCTCAAGAGGCCTAGTGATGACAAAGCTTCAATATGCCGTTCCATACCTGATTGCTGATCGAGAAACCACCATGCAGCACCCCACTGAATTTTTCCGGCATCAGGTCCTTCCTGAAAGTTCCCGATCATGGTTGCATATACTTCGTTATCAGATGGATTCAGATTGTAAAGAATGGTTTTACTAAGTTTATGTTCAATGTTTAAGCGATCTAGAAATGCTGACAAACTGCTGGCGACAGGCAAATCGCCTATTGAATCAAAGCCTGTATCAGGTCCGATAGATTTCAGCATACGTGTATTGTTGTTGCGCATAGCGCCCGCATGAAACTGCTGAACCCAGCCTGCGTCAAAGTCCATGACTGCCAAATGGTAAAGTATAGCTGATTTAAATTTTTTAATCTGAATATGATCCGGTTGTATTCCTTTACGAACACCGCTGAAGATGGAATCAATCTCAGTGTCGGTATAGTTTTCAGCATAAAAAGTATCCAGCCCGTGATCACTTAATCTGCAGCCATTGCTATGGAAATAGTTATGCCTGATTTGCAGGGCTTCAAGTAAATCAGTGAACCGGACGATGGTTTTGTTTGATGCAGCTTCCAGTTTGGTGATGTAGGCATTGTAAGACTCCGCATTTTCTATCATCATGGCTTTATCAGGACGCCAGGCAGGAATTACCCTGATTTCAAATCCATCATCTCTGATTTTCCGGTGATATTCAAGTGAATCAACAGGATCATCTGTAGTGCAAACGAGTTCAACGTCCATTTTTTTCAGGAGGTTTCGTACCGAAAACGCTTTTGTTTTCAACATTTCTGATGCTTCATGAAAAATACCGGAAGCCGTTTTTGGATTCAGTAATTGATTTATACCAAAATACCGGCATAATTCTAAGTGTGTCCAGTGAAAGAGTGGATTTTTAAGGGTAAAGGGAACGGTTTCGGCCCATTTCATAAATTTGTCAAAATCGGACGCATTCCCGCTGCAGTATTCCTCACCTATGCCATTGGTCCGCATGGCCCGCCATTTATAATGATCGCCATAGAGCCATGCTTGTGTAAGGTTTTCAAATTGCGTGTCATCAGCAATATCCTTCGGACTCAAATGGCAATGATAATCAATAATCGGCTGATTTTGAGCATAATTAGAATAAAGTTCCGCTGCTTCCTTATTTCTCAGCAGGAAATTCTGATTAATAAATTCTTTCATAGTGAGTCTTTTAGTTTGATCGTTAACAATCCGGTTTTATACATTGAAATTACCAATCATTCAGGGGTTAACTGATTTGAACGCATTGCCGTCAATGATCAGTTCTGAAAGACTTTGTGCCAGATTTGCCGCCGTTGAGCCTGTATGGAATTCCGGGTCATTCAATGGTGCATAAACCTCAAGGCTCGATTGCAGCAGCTGATTGTAGTAAAGCGCCAGCACTTCATCCTTATTGAGGACTGATCTGTAAATAAGCAGTTCTTTATAGGATGCCACGCTGGGTGCAGGTTTGTTGCGTGCATCTCCCTGTCCTCCCAGAATAAACGATTTGAAATCAATGAACTCTGTTGTGGTTCCGGCAGGTTTTCCGTTCACATAAAAAGTAGTTTTGCCGGAAATATACTGATGTGTAAGCACAACATACTGCCAACCTTTATTTTCGGTGGTGGTATCAGCAGCAATCCTTTGGTGATTGGTGGAATGGTATTCAATTTTTCCGTTGCTGAATTCAATTGATGAAAGCGTATCACCCTGAATTACGGCACAGGTTCCGTTGCCACTGGTTTTTACCTGAAAACTTACAGTAAATGAATGTATCGGGTAGTCAGGTGTATAGGAAAGTGATTTGAGAGATTCAGGCTGTGAAATGGTTACAAAACCGTTTTGGCGTGTTTTAAATGGTAAGGGTTTGCCGGCTTCTATAGCTTTGAACAGGCTGGGAACGAACGCGTAAAACATTTCACGGTGGCCATTGAAATCAGGATGCGATTTGTCATGCCGGCAGTTTTCGAGCCAGTTTCCCATGCCATTGTCAATGGGCCCCAACACATTTACACTTGGTACATCCCAGGTGTTGATGATCAGATTCATTTTCCTGATAGCCTCGTATTGTGCCTCCTTAAAATCACTGCGGGCATAACAATTTACCACAATGGGATACATGCTGTTTTTACGGCACAAATCAATTAAATGAAGCATTCCCTGCCTGTATTTTTCAAAACTGCGGTTACGGTTTAATTCTGATTCAGAGGCTATCCCTTCATTACCGAGCGATAATCCAATGATGACATATCCGGGTTTTTCGGGCAGCAATTGGGTTTCAAAACGGGGCAAAATCTTTGTTGTATTATCACCGCCTTTCGAAACATTTACAACCGGCCAGCCCTGTCCTTTAAACATATTTTTCAGAAGACCGGCATATCCGCCGGCTCCGGTGGTATCGCCGGAACCATTGGCAACCGAAGATCCGAATATGGCTATTTTATGGTTCTGAGCACGGCAATCAAAGGAAAACAAAATGAAAATGCCGAGGCTGCATAGCAGCACATAGTTCCACCTGGTTTGCCGGGGGATGGTATTACAGTGCAATTGAGAAAAATTAGTCATTTCCAATATATTACTGATAGGTTGATTTACACAGAATATGTTGATGATGAAGTATCGCCGCCGCGACCGGTCCAATTGGTGTGGAAAAATTCACCTCGGGGCTTATCGGTTCTTTCATAGGTATGGGCGCCAAAATAATCGCGCTGTGCCTGGAGCAGGTTGGCTGGTGAACGCTCAGTACGGTAACCGTCAAAATAGGTGAGTGCGGCGGCAAAGGCTGGTATTGCAATGCCATGTTGCATGGCAGTAATGACCACACGGCGCCAGCCCTCCTGTGAGGCGGTGATTTGCTCAACAAAATACGGATCCAGCAACAGGTTTGGAAGCAGTGGATTGTTATCAAAAGCTACCTTGATTTTTCCGAGAAATACGGATCGGATGATACACCCGCCCCGCCACAGCATTGCGATTGCACCATAATTTAGATTCCATCCATATTCGGTGGCTGCGGCTTTCATCGTC
>CAZKCK010000118.1:0-1686 GCA_964550695.1 uncultured Bacteroidales bacterium
GGATCTAAAGAAATTTCCACCCTCAACCGAATATACAATGGATGGATCACCCGGCTTGTATTTGATATCCTTGAAATTATGATAATAATAGTTTTCTCTTCGTGTCCAAGTGTCGCCTCCATTTGTTGTTTTATAAATACCTTCGCTTGTTGCGGCAAGCAATTCCAAATGGTTGGTAGGGTGCATAATGAGCATATTCACAACGGCAAAGCCCATTCCAGTTGTGTCGATGGTAAAGGTTCCCCCATGATTGGTGCTTTTAAAAACCCCCTTGCCTGGAGCATCATAACTGTCGCGGTCACCTGATCCAAAATATACGATTTCGGGATTTGTGTGGTCAACCACTACGGTTGATGCACCCAATGTTGGCAAATTATCGGTGAGTGGAACCCAATTTGCCCCATTATCAAAGGTTTTCCAAATCCCTCCTGATGCCGCAGCAATGTAAAACACGTTCTGGTCAGTTGGATGAAAACCAATGCCGTTTATTCGGCCCATGCCATTTGGCTGCGATGTACCGTTTGAAGGCAAGCTTGTTGGGCCAACTTGTGTCCAAGTGGCCGTTATTGATTCTGGATAGCTTTGCTGGAATTTGTAATACTCTTCGGATGCTTTGCCAGGTTTTGGCTTTTTGCCATCCTTGTCGATTCTCCCTTTCATAATATATTCCCAACGTTTGAATGGTTTGTAACAGTTACCCTTCCTTATTGGCTTATCTTTCCAATAGTCATTAAACAGTCCAACTGTTTCAAAAAAATTGGCATCCGGATCCTGCATCATCGCGTACCAGTCCTTATCCTGCCCTGTATCAGAATTGTTGTTAGCTTCCTGAGATTTAATCTCATAAGAAATAAACATCATGAGGGTGATCAGAAAAATCCGGGAGATAAATTTTATTCTCATAACTTTTGAATTTAGGTGATAATTTTTGAAGCAAATGTATTGTCACTTGCAAAATTCCCCCTTTAAATTTGCGCCAAAAAGCAGTAAAAACACGCCAATATGTTTCTGAAACCAATAAAAAAATCATTAGTGGTGTTTTTTTAAAACTATCTTGCGTATATTTGTTAAAAATCCGGGAAACTGAATCATGGCTTTCAGAATACTCAAAAAACTCTCATTTTCAATACTTTTGCTTTGTGCTTCAGGGCTTTTAGCGCAGGTGCGCAAGCAAATTCCGGTTGTATATAATAACTATGATATTGAGATTGACGGGAAACTGGATGACTGGGAAGAAGTTCCGGCAAACAAATTCCGCACCTCATCCAAATTCACTAAAAATCCAAATATGTGCAGACTTGCCATTGTTTGGGATGAAGTTTATTTTTATATCGGAATTAAGGTCAACGACAACTACCTGATTGCCCTCGAAAAATCAGACAAGATCAAGCGGTTGCACTACAACGACAGCTTTGAGATCTATATTGATTCGCAAAATGACAGCCGGGATACGATTGATTTAAATGATTATCAATTCATTATTGAAATTCAGGGCGGAAATACAGTGTTCAGGGGCGACCGGTTAAACCTCAAGTTAAAACACATGGTTCCAAAAGCAGCCGGAATTGCCAACATTGTATTTAAAGCGGTGGCAACATATGCTGGCACGCTCAATAACAATTCCGACATAGATTCAGGATATATTGTTGAGTGCCGCATTCCATGGGCAAGTATCGGCATTGACCC
>CAZKCK010000118.1:1786-13594 GCA_964550695.1 uncultured Bacteroidales bacterium
AGAAACTACATCCTGCAAAACCTTGACCGGCAAATCACATCAGAAGATCTGGCTTCGGAACTTGCAGTTAGTATTCGGCAACTTCAACGTGTGTTTCAGACCGAACTCGACACAACCCCAAAAGCATTTATTATTACTGTAAAACTGGAGGTTGCCGCCGGATTGCTCAAAATACCCGGTAAAAATGTTACTGAAGTTGCCTATACCGTGGGTTTTGCTGACCCATCGTATTTTGCCCGCGTATTTAAAAAGTACTTCAGCGTCTCCCCCACCGAATTTCAGTCAAAATAAACCAGATTGTCGCATTTTTACCCGGATTTTGCGTTTTTTTAAAGGTCTTTTGCAATGATTCACCATAGCTTTGTACAGTTAATACTTATACTATGTTCAGCCGAAAAGACCTTACTATTTTACTGACCGGGCTAGTGTTTATAGCAATTATAACCATCATGGCTCTCAGGTATCAGTTTTTCAGCCTGCTGAGTTTTCTGGCAGTTTTTGTAAATCTGGCTTCTGTAATTATGTTTTTAACAATCAAAAACAGCAATAAATTTTTTAAAATCCTCATCAGTTCATTGATTCTGGTCAATATAGCAATGATAATCTGGTTTGCTGTGTGCGATTGTACTTTATGAGTGATGATTTATCTGAACAGTTTTTCAGGTTTGTTTACTTTGGTATAAACAAGGTTCTTATGCCGCTATCTCCATTTGATTGATATAAAATGTATTTTTTGTCATCCTATTTAAACGATTCCATTATAGCATATTGTACTGATTTGTTGTATATTTGTAACTAATAACAATGCTTATAACCATGGGAAAAATACATACAAAACTGTTAATAATCAATAATATAGATGAAATTCTTTCTGAAGAAAACCTTATTACCAAAGATAAAATCAGAAGTTTGCTGATTGAAGATGTGTTGATAGACACTGGTGCAACAACATTGGCTTTGCCATCAAAATACATCAGGCATTTGGGTTTAAAATTCATGAAAACAGTTGCCGTTTCAACTGCCTCAGGTATTAGTGAACGTAAAATATACCAAAATGTGAAAGTTAAACTACTTGAACGTGAAACCATTTGTGAGTGTATTGAGCTACCTGATGACACTCAACCTTTGCTTGGGGTTATCCCTTTAGAATCAATGGGAATTGAATTGGATTTGCAAAGCCAGAAATTAAAATTTCTGCCATACGATTTGCTTAGTACATATCTGACAGTTTTATAATTAACTGATATTATGTTTATTACAAAATCATTATAAACCGACCAGATTACTATTTTAAGTCTTTTGATAAACAAAAACTTCTACGGACACGTTTAGAAAATAAAATTTGCCAAAAAAGATTTTATCTTTGCCGCCCTTTTCAATTTAAATGATGCGGAAAAAATTTCTTTTGATTGTTCTGGCAGCACTATTCAGTGTGTCGATCTGGGCACAAATCCCAGCCGGTTATTATAATAATGCTACCGGTTTGACCGGCAACGACCTCCAACTTGCCTTGTATAACATTATTAAAAACCATACAGTAATTTCTTACGATAACCTCTGGAATGCCTATCAGGATACTGATAAACAGCCCAATGGCAAGGTATGGGATATGTACAGCAATTGCAACTTTACTTTTGTATCAAATCAGTGTGGAAATTACAATTCAGAATGTGATTGTTATAACCGCGAACACAGCATGCCAAAAAGTTGGTTTAATGATGCCTCACCCATGTATTCTGATATATTTCATGTAGTTCCTACTGATGGCTGGGTCAACAGCCACCGCAGCAATTACCCTTTTGGAGAGGTAACCAATGCCACTTATACATCGGCAAATGGTTCAAAAGTTGGTAATTGTTCATACACAGGGTATTCTGGCTTATGCTTTGAACCAATTGACGAATATAAAGGAGATTTTGCACGAACGTATTTTTACATGGCCTGCCGTTATGCCAATATCATTGCAAACTGGAAAAACAATGCAGCACCCTATTCTTCAGCCTTTCTTGCCGGCAATCAATACCCTGCCTATCAAAACTGGGCTATCAGCATGCTGATGGAATGGCATTACAATGATCCGGTAAGCCAGAAAGAAATTGACCGTAACAATGAGATTTATTACAATTATCAGCACAACCGCAACCCATTTATTGATCATCCCGAATATGCCGCACAGATGTGGCCAACGTTTATTCCTGCCGGGACTGAGCCTTCAAATTTCCCGACAAATGCAAGCACAGCCAATATAACACTGAACTGGACCGATGCTACGGGAAGCGTTTTACCTACCGGTTATCTCGTGCGTATCAGCAGTGCAGGTTATAGTTCAATCACTGCTCCTGCTGATGGTGTTCCTGTAACGAACTCTACTACAGCTTTAAACGTTTTATATGGCGTGCAAACCGCAACCTTTAAAAACCTGGCACCCAATACAGTCTACTATTGTAAACTTTTCGCCTTTACAGGAACCGGGACTTCAATAGATTACAAAACTGACGGAACAATTCCACAGGTTCAGATAATCACTTCCCCGTAATAAACCTTCAAAACTTTTGCGAAGAGGTTTCTGTTACTGGCTTTTGCATCCAAATGATATTAATTTTGCATTTTAATCGTTGATGCAGGGTTGCAAAAACCCATATGTCAGCGTTACATTTTCCGGCCTGAAAAATATTCCACATTTGAATCGTATCTGGATTTATATCAAAGCATTATTAGTAACCGGATGGTTATTATCCATCCCTTTCATTGTGATTTCCCAGCCCCCGGCCGGTTACTACAACAATGCAAACGGCTTAACCGGTAATTCATTACAACTGGCTCTGCATGATATAATTAAAAATCACACATCCATTTCTTACAATGCATTGTGGAATGCATTTTATTTTACTGATGACAAGCAGCCGGGCAATGTTTGCTGGGACATGTACAGTGATATACCGGGAGGAACTCCTTCATATATTTACATTCTTGGAACTGACCAATGCGCAACAACTCCCGGTTATGAAGGCGCATGCTACAACCGTGAACATTCTTTTCCAAAGAGCTGGTTTGGTGGTGAAATTGACCCTATGTATACCGACCTTTTTCATTTGGTACCGGCTGATAGCTATGTAAATACGAGAAGGAATAACAACCCTTACGGAACTGTCAGCAATCCAACCTGGACTTCCACCAATGGCAGCAAACTCGGCCCCTGCAGTTACGCTGGTTATACGGGAACAGTTTTTGAACCCATCGATGCTTTTAAAGGTGATCTGGCACGTAATTATTTTTACATGGCTGTACGTTATGCCGATATTATTGCCGGCTGGGAAAACAATGATCCTGACGGAGATGCAGTGCTCGACGGCACCCAGTATCCTGCCTTTGAACCATGGTTTATCCAGTTGCTGATGCAATGGAGTTACAATGACCCCGTGGATCAAAAAGAAATTGACAGGAATAACGAAATATATTTAAGATATCAGGGAAACCGCAATCCGTTTATTGACAACCCTGAATATGCCTCCCTGATTTGGCCATCGTACGTTCCAACCGGCGCCTCAGTTTCAACTGCCGAAGCTACATCGGTAAACATGAATTCTGCAGTTTCGGGCGGAAATGCAACTTCTGATGGCGGATCACCCATAACAGCCCGTGGAGTGTGCTGGTCAACAAACCTGAATCCGACCATTGCTGATAACCATACGACAAATGGCAGCGGTACAGGTATCTACACGAGCAATATTACAGGTTTAATGGCAGGAACCACTTACCACGTAAGGGCTTACATAACAAATAGCATTGGCACTTTTTATGGTTTCTCCAAACAATTTACAACTACCTGCTCCACTTATTCTCTGCCATTTTCTGAATCTTTTTCGGTGCCAACCATTCCCAACTGCTGGTATCAGATCGATTACCTTGGCAATGGTCAGGTATGGAAATTCGGGGTAATCACCAATCAAAGCCCGAACCCGGCATTAACAGGATATTACGCATATCTGAACAGTGCTGCCTACGGCAATTCCAATTCACAAAATGTTGATTTGGTGTCGCCATCATTTGACATGTCAGGATTTGCTGATGTCACCCTCGGGTTTGAACACTTTTTCAGAAGTTATACAGGTTCATCAGGCAAAGTTTCATACAGTATAAATAATGGAGCTACCTGGACACTGCTGGCTCAGTTTACTACTCAATCTGCCACCAATCCGGCAGTTTTCAATCAAATGATTCCGGAACTTTCGGGTCAGCCGCAGGTCAGATTTAAATGGAATTATACCGGAAGCTTTGCATTTTACTGGGCTATTGATAATGTGCAGGTTACCGGGACCATCAGCAATACTTTAAATGTTACACCTGCAAGCCAGAGTGTGAGTTCAGCCAATGGAACAACCAATTTTAACGTTTCCTCAAATACTAACTGGACAACTGTGAGTGATGCCTCCTGGTGTACCGTAACTCCTTCAGGAACAGGAAGCATGTTAATAACATCAGATTACCTTCAGAATGAATCAGTTATCCCGCGTACAGCTAACATTACACTGACAGTAAGCGGTTTAAGCCCGGTAGTTGTGATAGTTGAGCAGGATGGTGCCACGCCCTATCTGACAGCCAGTCCTTTATCCCAATTGGTTTCATTTAATGCAACTTCGGCGGAATTTACCATTCAATCAAATACCAACTGGACAGCCGTAAGCAATATGCCATGGTGCACTGTAACTGCATCTGGTAGCGGAAACAGCACGCTTACTGCAACCTTTGGCCAGAATACCGGAAGCCAGCGATCAGCAAATATAACAATCAATCCATCGGGTGCTTTGCCGGTTATGCTGATACTTATCCAGGGAACCATTGAACCTTCGGCTTTTCCGGGTAATTTTTCTTCGCACAATATAGTTTTACACTGGAATGATGCAACCGGACAAATCCTTCCGACAGCCTACCTCGTTCGCATGAGTACAATCGGTTTTAGCGCCATTCAGGCTCCACAGGACGGCATCCCTGTTCCTGACGGCATCGGTGATAAAAACATCCTGTACGGGGTGCAGCAGGCTGCATTCAGTGGCTTAATTTCAAACACCGTTTACTATTTTAAGCTGTTTGCTTATACAGGTTCCGGAAACAATATTCAATATAAAACCACCGGAAGCATTCCTCAGCTACAGGTCACAACATCGCCATAAAAGTATTAAATTCTTGTTTTAGTGGAATTTACCCTGTTTATGACAACTAAAAAATTCTAATTTTAGTTGTCATACCAATCCGGATTTCAGGGTTTTTGTAATTTGATTACTATTTGTAATTTTGGCAGAGCCAAAATTACAACCTTATGAGGAATATTATTCTCCCATTCATCGTTCTTTTTTTATTAAAAGTTATTCCATTTGCAGGTGCACAGGAAGCACCTGAAACGCGTTACCCGGTTGCATTTGATGTGTCGGTTCCATTGCGCGATATGCAAAATGCCCCTAACAACGGACTGTACAAAACCTGGAAAAACGGAGTTGTACTAAATAAATTAAACCTGAAAAAAGTACTCGGGACCCAACCAAAAGCATTTTATCCTGAAATCCAGTCAGCCCAGGGCAACAGATCCTCCATGGCTCCATTGCAGAATTTTGAAGGATCAAACAACAATGACAATGGCGGCAGCAGGGTAACCCCGCCTGACACGGATGGGGATGTTGGCCCCAATCATTATGTACAGTCAGTTAACGGTACATTCAGGATATTGTCAAAAACCGGTACAACCCTTTATGGTCCTGTCACAAATTCCACCATCTGGAGTGGCTTCACTGGTCCATGGGATGGCCACAATGATGGTGACCCGATTGTATTGTATGATGAAAATGCTGACCGGTGGTTAACAAGTCAGTTTGCAATTGACTGCGGAGCCAGTGGTCAGATGTACGAACTTGTTGCAATATCACAAACCGGTGACCCTACAGGAGCCTGGTACAGGTATGCTTTTGAATTTGATTATATGCCCGATTATCCACATTTAGGAATTTGGGGTGATGGTTATTATATGGCAATCAACAGGTTTAATTATTCAACAAGTGCATTTATAGGTGCCGGAGCTGTTGTTTTTGAACGTTCGCAAATGATTGCCGGAAACGCATCTGCACGAATGATTGTTTTTAACACCGAAACCATTGCCGGTGGTGGTGCAGATTGCGGAAGCATGCTGCCTGCAGATTGTGACGGAACCTTTGCGCCTACAGGAACAGCCTGCCCCTTTGTTTATTTTAATGATGATGCCTGGGGAGGAAACGATGAATTAAGGGTCTGGATGTTCCATACCGACTGGGCCACAACAACCAACAGTACTTTTACTTATCAGGGAGCCATTGCCGTACAGGCTTTTGATGCTTCATTTACAACAGATATCCCGCAACCGGGAACCATTAAATTAAATACCTTGAGTGATAGGCTGATGTACAGGTTGCAATACCGGAATTTTGGCACATATCAGGCCATGGTGACCAACCATTCTGTTGAAGTGGCCACCAGCCAGTCAGGAGTCAGATGGTATGAGATGCGAAGCACAGGAGGGAATTGGGGAATGTATCAGCAGGGAACTTATGCACCTGATGCGCACAGCCGCTGGATGGGCAGTATTGCAATGAATGCCAATGGAAGTATCGGGCTGGGTTATACGGTATCGAGCACTACGCTGAATCCTGCCATCAGATATACCGGCCGTTTAGCTTCAGATGCGTTGGGAACAATGACCTTCGCCGAGCAAACCATACAGCAGAGCACCACTTATATGACTGATTATGCACGTTGGGGCGACTATTCAATGATGAGCGTTGACCCGTCAGACGGCCTCACCTTCTGGCATACCAATGAATATGTGGGAAGTTATGGTGGCTGGTGCCCATGGTCAACAAAAATAGCCTCATTCAAATTTGCCAGCACTCCCTCGGTTGTTACCACAGCAGCTACTTCAGTTACAGGTACAACAGCCACCCTGAATGGAACAATCAATCCAAGCGGATTCTCAACAACCTATTACTTTGAATACGGAACATCAACCAGTTACGGAACACCCACCCCCACATTATCAGCAGGATCTGCAAACTCCACTTTCCCTGTAAATGCAGCCATAACCGGGCTTTCTTCCGGACTCACCTATCATTACAGATTGGTTGGAATAAACAGTGAAGGAACTGCCTATGGAAATGACATGACCTTTATTCCGGGTGCAGCAACTGTTACTACCACGTCTGTTTCTTCCATTACAGGAACAACAGCAGTTTCCGGTGGCAATGTAACTTCCGGCGGGGGTACAACAGTTACCGCCAGAGGTGTTTGCTGGTCAACAGCAACAAATCCTGTAGCCACAGGGCTACATACAACTGATGGATCGGGTACGGGATCGTTCGCAAGTTCAATAACCGGCCTGAGTGCCAATACAACATATCATGTAAGAGCTTATGCTACGAATTCTGCAGGCACATTTTATGGGGAAGATGTGACATTTACAACCCCCTGCGGAGTTTATACCTTGCCATTCTCCGAAACTTTCACTTCAGCCTCAATACCAACTTGTTGGTCGCAACAGATAACATCAGGGCTTATCAATAGCTGGTCAGTGTCAGCAACTGCCAATGCCGGTGGAGCATCATATGAAATGATGTCGACCTACCAAACAGGAACAGGTATCACACGCCTTGTACTGCCGGCTATCAATACCATTGGACAAGTACAATTAAACCTTTCATTCAGACACTACCTGAATGCTTACAGCACAGGCACGACACTCAAAATTCAATCATCAACGGATGGTGTTACCTGGACCGATGAGGCATGGGCGATAGCACTGACAGCCACTGATATTGCAGCTACACTCGTTAATACAACCATATCAAGTAACCTCAACTCCACAACCACCTACATTGCCTTTGTTGTAACAGGAAATTTATATAATTACGATTACTGGTATGTGGATAATGTGGCCTTATCTTCAACAAATACACTTGCCGTTACACCCTCAACCCAAAATGTTACCTATCTGGCTGGCTCCACAAATTTTACCGTAGCTTCAAATGCTGCATGGTCGGTAACAAGTGACGCTGCATGGTGTACGCCAACATTGGCAGGCACCGGCAATGGAACCATTGCAGCGGGATACACACAAAACACAAGTTCAAGCCCGCGTACTGCCAATCTGACCATCACGGTGGCGAGTCTGGCACCTGTTATTGTTTCGGTTGTGCAGGCCGGCGTTCCCGAAGACCTTTCAGTACTACCGGCAACGCAAAATGTTTCTTCTTATTCCGGTACAGCCAGTTTTACAATATCATCATCTGTTGCATGGACTGCCGGCAGCGATGCGGCATGGTGTACAGTAACACCATCAGGCAGTGGTTCAGGCCAGCTTTATGCCTACTTTTCATCAAATGCCGGAAGCACGGCACGGACTGCAAATATTACTGTGATTACATCTGCCCAGTCATCAGTTGTGCAAGTTGTGCAGGCAGCCGCACCATCAGTTGTGACCAATCCTGTAACTTACGTAACATCATCATATGCATATAGTGGAGCCCTTGTGGTTTCGGATGGTGGCCTGGCAATCATTGACGAAGGAATATGTTTATCCCTGAACCCAAATCCTTCAATTCTGGATGATGTATTTTCAGTGGGATCAGGTTCAAGCGGGTTTGTAGCCTTATTATCTCCATTGACACCCAATCAGCTATACCACGTAAGGGCATACGTTACCAATAGTCAGGAGACTTTTTACGGCAATGAACAAACTTTCACAACACCCGGGACACCGGTTGTGTCTACGGCTTCGGTGTCTGGTATTTCAACCTCAGGTGCCACATGCGGAGGTAATATAACAGATGAGGGAGTTTCGGCAGTTACCACACGCGGGGTATGCTGGAATACTACCGGAAGTCCTGTCATAACAGATGATTTTACTTCTGATGGTACGGGTTTAGGCACCTACTCATCGACACTAAGCGGACTGTTATCCGGAACAACTTATTACGTGCGGGCTTATGCCACCAATGGTTCGGGCACTTCATACGGCAATCAGTTAGTTTTTAATACCATCTCGGTATTATCAATGACCGAACTCGTGGTGCCCAAATATATTGGCGGGAAAACAGGATCCGCAGTTAACAATGCCAGGACACCTTTTGCTGTATGCGTAAAATTTGAAGGACTTACACCTTCAACTTCCTATGGTGTACGAGCAGGACTTGAACTAACCTCAGGCTTATCAACTTCTTACGGTGCAGGGAATATGTGGAACGGAACGGGATTCACCACTTCATATTACACAAATGCTTTTACAACCGATGCATCCGGTAACAGCGGCCCTGTATGGCTTGCTTTTCAACCAACCGGAAATGCCAGCAGGTTCAGTCCGGGTCAGCAGCATGTTTTGCGGATTAGCCCATACGTTTCAAGCGGTACCTATCCGGGGGCACCTATGTTTTCAGGTTCCAAGGCAATAACATGTCTTGATATTGCAACCACTGCCATGACACCCGAAACAACCGATGACGGAGCTTATATCAAGGGTTCTGCTGACCCTACCGTTACCGGGAAATATGTATTGTTGTTTGATAATGAATCCGGCACAGGTGACCCGTTATATTCCTACCAAATCAGGCAATCAACTTATACGCAGTTAACCAACACCCAGCTAAACACACAAATAAACGATATCTATATGCAGGCCGGAACCAGTGCTGTTGGTGATTATCCGGCAATAGTTCCCATTGGGGCAAATAATCCAAGTGGGGTGCGCAGGGTTGAGGCCAGATCAGCAGCCAATATAACCACCGGGTACAATACCGATTCAGATGGTATCTGGCCTGAAAATTCCACAACAGGCAATACCACCAATATGACCCGCCTTGACATCCGTTACATTGGTGTTACAGATGCTCCGCTAATATTAGCTCCTTCACTGATAACTACAACCGAAATTACAGCAATTGGTATTACCACAGCCACTTCAGGCGGAACTGCCACAGTGGTGGGCGGACAGCCAATTACAGCCAGAGGCGTTTGCTGGAGTACATTATCAGGACCTACAATTGCTGATAATTACACTACTGATGGCACAGGCGGAGGGCCGTTTAATTCAAGCCTGACAGGCCTGATTGCCAATACAACCTATTTTGTAAGAGCATATGCCACAAACGCAACTGTGACTGCTTACGGGAATGAATTTATGTTTACCACCGCCGGGTCTCCGGTTTTATCAACAACTACCGTAACTTCAATTACTGATAATTCAGCCGTAAGCGGTGGAACAGTTACTTCCGACGGAGGTTCAGCTATCACAGCAAGAGGCGTTTGCTGGTCAACATCCGCAGCACCAACTATTGCCGGAGATCACACCACTGATGGCACCGGTACCGGGACTTTCATCAGTTCAATTACAGGCCTGTTACCAAATACTCCTTATTTTGTAAGAGCTTACGTAACAAATGGTGGAGGAACAACCTACGGAAATGAAATCACCTTCTCAACCACATGTGCTTCATTCACTTTGCCATTCAGTGAGTCGTTTACGGCTGCTACCATGCCTGCTTGCTGGACCACCCAAAGTGTAGGTACAGGAATTCTTGATAAATGGACCATTCAGGCTACAACTTTTGCAGGCGGCACAGCCAATGAAGTTCGTTCCATGTACCAAAACGTGAATCCAGGCACAACCAGATTGGTTACCCCAGCTTTAAATACCACCGACTTTTCATTGTTGCATCTGAGTTTCAAGCATATGCTTAATGCTTGGAGCACAGGCGTAACCCTTAAAATACAATCCTCAAGCGATGGTGTAAACTGGACAGATGAATCCTGGAGCATAGCTTTAACAAGTAGCGACATTACAGCAACAACAGTCAATACCACAATTTTAAATAATCTGCACAATACCTCCACTTATATTGCCTTTACCATTACCGGCAATCTATACAACTATGATTATTGGAACATTGATGATGTGCAGATTACAGGTCAGGTCAATTATATAGCTGTTACACCCGCCTCACGCAATGTGCCTTATGTTGGTGGCACAGCAGATTTCAGCATTACCACAAATACTACATGGTCAGCAAGTTCTGATGCATTATGGTGCACTGTTACTCCAACAGGAACCGGAAACAGTATCTTATATGCCACATGTAGTGAGAATACCACTTCATCTGTTCGTTTTGCTACAGTTTCGATTACAGTCCCGGGTGAAAGCCCTGTTACTGTAACGGTAATTCAGGCAGCCAATGGTTCTACCCTTGCAGTAACACCTTCTAATCAATCTGTCTGGTCATATGTGGGTTCCGTTAATTTCGCCATTGAAACCACATCGGCATGGACAGCAAGCAGCAATGCCGCGTGGTGTACGGTAACCGCCTCAGGAACAGGAAACGGAATCCTTATAGCTAACTTTGAGCAAAACTCCACCCTGCTTCCAAGAACAGCCCAGATATCGGTCAATGTTGCCGGAATAGACCCCATAATAGTCACCGTAAACCAAACTTTAGCCCCTTACGTTACAACAAGTAATCCCACTGACATTACTTACACCACCGCTACCGGCTCCGGAAACGCTTATGCTGATGGCGGCGACCCATTCCTGCAACGCGGATTATGCTGGTCTGTCATTGCTAATCCAACAATCGCCGATGCACATACCGTTGATGGCAGCGGGTCAGGAATATATACAAGCTCCATCACGGGCCTTTCGCCCAGCACAACTTACCATGTAAGAGCCTATGCAACCAATTCGCAGGATACTTATTACAGCCAGGATGTTTCGTTCAATACGCTTTGTGAGGTCCTTTCACTGCC
>CAZKCK010000119.1:0-10183 GCA_964550695.1 uncultured Bacteroidales bacterium
CAAATATTTACAATTTACAATTACCAATTTACAATATTCTTCAAACCCCTTCACCTTATACCCCCACCCTCATGCTTCGGTGGGCAAGCTTCACCATTCATTGGAGATACAAGGAGTGAATTATGAACCGGGGAAAGATGCTAATAATGGTAAATGATAGGCGATCCCGAAGGTGAGGGATGAACCGTCACAATGATACTTCCGGTACGCAGGCATCCGTTTGCAAGTGTAGCCGTAACTGAATAGGTACCACTGTTGGCCAGGGTGGTGTTCAGAATTACGGGTGCATAAGTCGAAGAAGTAAACCCGGCAGGCCCTGACCAGACGTAGGTTGCCGAAGGATAAAACGTACTGTTGAACTGCAGGTTGATCCCAACGCATGGATTGTTGGCTGTAACTGCCATGGGAGCAGGCTGGTTGTCGGCTACCGTAAAATTGAGCACAGCCGGAATGGAGGCATTGTTGCACAGGTCTTTTACCTCACCCGTCAGGTGTAGCTGATAAGCTCCGTCGGGCAGAATGCCTCCGGTATTAAAGGTGTAATCGCGGTCATGGTTCCCTCCGCCCTGGCAACCATTGGCGGTGATGGAATTAATGGTGACGGTTCCTGTAGGACCCGTCAGTTGAAAGTCGGTAACGCTGAGTGTTGAACAAAGAATAAATTCACTGAAACGCAGCGTAAATGAAGTTGCAAAGCAGTTCATCGGAAGAATCTGCTGCATGGTGGGTTTCTGGTTGTCATAAATACCTGCAGTACTCGCGGTAAAACTAAGCAAGTACCCATATTGTGTTGATGAGTAATTGCTGATATTCAGCACATACACCTGATTGGCAAGGACCGGCAGGGTAGGGGAGTTTTGCGATCCGCTCTGACCATTTGCACCCGTGGAACCAGAAGTACCCGAAAAGTTACATCTTACTTCAAGTGCTGAATTGTTATAAATATCAGCGCAAAGGTGGTTTGTTAAATCAAAAAGTGCCCAGTCATAGTCGTCGCCGCTGTTGTTGGGAGTAATCGTGAAACTCAGAATGCCCGAAGACTGAACGGTAATCACATACCATACATCATTTTTTTCGCCTGTGTTTAGGCAGGATGGCCCTGAATTGATTTCATTTGCGATATTTCCGGTGCCTGAAAATGATTGCCCCTGCTCATATTGTCCCTGACAAACCGGGATGGCTCCAAGACAGTCCTGAACTGTGGGTGTTTGTGCATGTATAGTTAGTATTGTGGCTATTGTTACCCACAAAAAAATGCTGACCCTCAACAATAAAGATTGTTTGTTTTGAAAACAATTATTTATGAAAAAAATCATTTTATTGTTCGTCAGCTAATTGGTAGAAGTGGGTCAATGTTGCCTCAAAAGTATAACTTTTTACCTTCAATGGCAAACATTGTAAAGCGTATTGCTTTATTAAGGACGTCAATTGTGCTTGATTGGAATGGTGACCGGAAGCGGGTGGACAACTACAATAGTGGTATCGGAATTTGTACATTCGTTGGGGTCAGCTACTTCCAGGATGTAATTCCCAGCTGTAGTTACAGTAATTGTGGGAGTTACAGCACCCGTATTCCAATTGAAGCTACAATCTGTACATGGTGCGGTTGATTGCAATACAGCATTTTCACCGCTGCAAAAACCAATTGAGGCCGGAAGCGTAACTTCAGGCAAGGCGTTCACATGCAGGCTTACCGTGGTATCCCATACACAGGTATAATTGTCTTTCAGTTTAATGGTATAGTCAAAATCACCCGCAGCGGTTGGTACTACTATGGCAGTATCGCCCGTGTAGCCCACTATGTTCGGACCTTCGCACCAGGCTGAATCAATGTTTACCTGATATCCCCAGTTTACCGGGAGCATGGCCGGATCAAGGTTTAAGGTCCATTCAAAAATATAACCGTTGTCGATACCTGCTAAATCTGTAATATCAATGGTCCATAATCCGTTTACCGGACACCCTATTAAAGAAGTGAAATCTGTGCTTGGATCAAAGTAACCTGTTCCAGCTGTAATATGTGTTGAATCAATCTGATTGGTCCCGATTGTGGTTTGGTTTCCCAATTCACCCACTGTCGGATAAAGCTGTGACCAGCAGTAGTTCCAGCCGATTCCGGGAGGATTTTTCTTTGGATCACATTTGAATTCTGTATTATCGCAATTCCTGACATCATTTGTAGTACATCCATCAAACCAACAAGCTGGTTGACCAAGAAAATATGAACCTCCCAATCCATTGTTTTTCAACATTGCTTCCTGTCCGTTGGGGCAAACAAGTTTCATTGAAATATCTCCCATGTATCCATGCTCCATGTTGGCACAAACCGAAAGTATGTCACTGGCCTGCGTTATAATCTGACCAGGTAAAAATGAAGTAAAAACAACATCGGTAACGTAGTGATATGGTGGACATTCTGTTAACCCATCCGGGATAAAAGTGGTACTGTCATAACGCTGACTCGAGACCTGTGTGTAATTAAAAGGTTGGTAAATGGATAGTTTTGAGGCAGATAAATATACGGTGTCATTGATACATGTTGGAGCAGGGTCAGAAGTTCCTGTGATGGGATTTCCACTGATACGAACCCTTGCCAGTACAGGCGTGCTGCTGCAGTTGATGCTGTCTTTGATAATCACATGCATATCATACCCTTTTGACAGGTTGTATTTGTGTTTTACAAAGGGAACCGAAGTAGTTTGCAATACCCCGTCGCCAAAATCCCAATGGAAGGTACTGAGTGAATCGTGCTGGGAATAAGTGGTAAAGTTTTCAGGATATAAGCCTTTAGCTACAAATAAAACACTGTCGCTGATACAGTTGTTAAAATAAAGGAACCCTTCTTCCTGTACCGGAACAGGTGTACATGCAAGGGTATCAAATGCCCCGTCGATATGTTGGCAAGGCTGGGCCGAGGCTATTCTTAAAAATACAATCGACAATAGTAAAAGGAATAGTCTGATTCTTTTCATCAGAGAGTAAAAGTTTGGGGGTACAAAAGTAAGAAAATTGAGTGTAACCGGAAAATGAAAAAGCACTTGTAATTCAATATCTTATATACTGAAAAAAATATCGGATATATGTTATAAAGTAAATATTAAAGCTAAATCAATTATGTTTTATCGGGAATGCCCCAGGAAGTGTATGTACCACTACCATGGTAGTATCAGAGTTTGTGCATTCGTTGGGGTCAGCAACTTCCAGAATGTAATTCCCTGCTGTTGTAACAGTTATGGTGGGTGTTTTGGCACCCGTACTCCAATTGTAACTACAATCTGTACATGGTGCAGTTGATTGCAAAACAGCATTTTCACCGCTGCAAAAACCAATTGAGACCGGAAGGGAAACTTCAGGCAAGGCATTCACATGCAGGCTTACCGTGGTATCCCATACACAGGTATAATTGTCTTTCAGTTTGATGCTATAATCAAAATCACCCGCAGCGGTTGGGACCACGATTGCAGTATCGCCTGTATAACCAACAATGTTCGGACCTTCGCACCAGGCCGAATCAATATTAACCTGATATCCCCAGTTTACCGGGAGCATGGCCGGATCAAGGTTTAATGTCCATTCAAAAATGTAGCCGTTATCTGTTCCCAGATGATCAGTAATATCAATCGTCCATAGTCCATTTAAAGGGCAGCCTATTAAATTTGTAAAAGATGTGCCGGGCGTATAATATCCTGTACCTGCAGTCAGGTGAGTTGAATCAGTCTGGTTGCTTCCAACTGTGGGTAATGTACCTATTTGTCCAACAGAAGGATAATATTCAGACCAGCAGTAATTCCATCCTGTTCCGAATGGATTTTTTGAAGCAGTGCATTTGTCAGCATCATCACAGGTATGCCCGTTTGGGAAACATGCCGGCCGGCCAAGATACTGACCTCCGCCACCGCCATTGTTCTTTAATTGTGCTGATTGCCCGTTCGGACAAATAATTTTCAGATCCAAATCTCCCAGATAAGTATGCTCCATATTCACACAAATTGAAATAATATCATTTGCCTGTGCAATAGTTTGTCCCGGAAGAAAGGAAGAAAAGGTTACATCTGTATAGTAATGACCCGGCGGGCAACTGGGACCATCGGGCAAAAACATGGTACTGTCGAATTTCTGACTTGAGACTTGGGTGAAATTAAAAGGTTGATAAATGGAAAGTTTTGAAGCAGATAAATATACAGTATCATTAATACAGGTTGGTGCCGGATCAGATGCACCGGTAATGGGATTTCCGCTGATACGAACCCTTGCCAGCACAGGAACGCTGCTGCAGTTGATGCTGTCTTTTATAATCACATGCATATCATATCCTTTTGACAGGCTGTATTTGTGTTTAACAAAGGGAACCGTAGTAGTTTGCAATACCCCGTCGCCAAAATCCCAATGGAAGGTACTGAGTGAATCGTGCTGTGAATAAGTGGTGAAATTTTCAGGATAATAGCCTTTTGCTGTAAATAAAATGCTGTCGCTGATACAGTTGTTATCCTGATTAATTCACAAAATTAAAATCAGCATCAAAATCACATAAAAACACATACTTATTCTACGTGTATTTTTTAAAACGCGGATTTTTGACCCAATATTCCTTTCAGTTTAGTTTTCGGAGTTTGCTCATGGGCATAAATTCTCCCTTCAGTTTTATAGACTTAACTTTGCATTAGGTTATTTTCTGTTTATCAATATGTTAAAGAACAATTTGGTTGCCAATAGGAGCTATGTCCTCAATTGGGCAAAAATTCCAAAGCACTTCTCGAATACCCATCTGCTCGCAAAGTCTTTAGGCAATTCTATTTGTATCTTGGTTTTCAATATCTTAACCCTCGTAGCTACCTTTATCAGTTTTAGTTGGATGGTTTTCATTGTCGATTTACAGAATTGTGTCCCTTTGAGCACTTCGTTTTGCAAAGCATGGATCAGGACATAGGCGGCTGAGTGCATGAACAATCGGAACTGATTAGCCATAAAGCTGTTACATGACATACGATCGGAGAGCAGGTAGGTCTTGTGGTCTTTGATGCGCAATTCAGCAGCACCGCGTGCGCAATATGCATTTTCATACAATGCTTTGGTCCTGATACAACGCATACTGCTCGTGATGTAGCGGATATTGGTCCCCATGCTGTTTGCTTCAACTTTGACCACCACACGCTGTGGGTTTTCCCATGTGCCTGCCTTGTATTCAAATGAGTGGTACCTTTTGACAGGCTTTCCGGTAGCACCGTATTCCCGTTGTGCGCTTGTGATGGTAGTTTTGGCAAGCCTTTCAAGGGCGGGGTTGCCCGTAAGCCCGGTGATAAACTCAATATTCTTTTTGCCTTCTGACCAATCCATGAATTCTTTTGAACAAAAATGGCTGTCGCCACGTAGTATGATGATAGTTTGTGGCCAGTGTTTGCGCAAATAAGAAACCACCCTTTTCAAAATGGCAAATACATTTAAGCTCTTGCTCCTTCGCCCGGGTTTGAGTATGGTAGTGATCAGCTTGCCTGAAAGACCTTCATATATGTGCAACGGCATAAAACAATTGTCGCCGTAATAAGTGTTGAAAAGCGAAAGCTGCTGCTGTCCATAGGTTATAGCATCTGTATCGTCACAGTCCAAGATAATTGCTTTGGGCTCACTTGCATAGGATGCAACAAATTGATCAGCAAACGCTTTTGCCATATTGTAGAGTATGCGCCTACCGGGATGGTTCTCAAAACGGCTCATGGTCGGTTGTGAAGCGAGTGCTTGGTCACTGCCTGAACATACCTTCATCACATCATCAAAGCGTAAACTATTGCAGTCATTGGCATCTTCATAACCAGCGGCTATTTGCATGACACGTTGGTGCAGTAACGAGTCGATACTATGTTGCACATAGCCCTGATGACGCGGGTCATTTATACAAAAGGACAATCTGCTGATTATACCAATCTGATTTTCAACCTCTTTCAACAACAATAAACCACCATCGCTAGATGTTTGTTCTAAACTGAACCGCACTTCGACAGGCTTCTTGTCAAAATCTGATAAGTTGAACAGTGTTGGGGCGGAAATTTTTGATGCTTCCCTGGCTAAGTTTGAAATATCTTTTGTATTTTTACACATGGGGATTATTTTGAACGTTTTGTCACCTCAAAGGTACTGAATACCAATGAGTTTACCAAGAAATAATCCCCTTTTTTCTGTCTTTTATGAATAATTCAGGTTAAAAAATCCCTTCTAAACCTTACTTTTATTTTACCATTAGCGAAAAACACTTTTCGTGTTCAATAAAAGCTTCAAGATGGTCACCACTTGAAACTGGTCCCACGCCGGAAGGTGTCCCTGTAAAAATATAATCTCCTTGCTTCAGGGTTACAAAATGTGATACATATGAAATGATTTTTTCAAAAGAATGGATCATCAGACCAGAGTTACCTTGTTGCACCACGACAGAGTTTTTGTTCAGGCTAAAATTGATATTTCTGAGATTTTGAAAATTAGCAATCGGCAAGAATTTCCCAACGGGCGCTGAGAAATCCCAGGATTTGGCAATTTCCCAGGGTAATCCTTTCTCTTTACACTTATTTTGAAGATCGCGGGCTGTAAAATCAATTCCAATTCCAATTTCATCAATATAGGTAAGGGCAAATTTTTCGGAAATATGTTTGCCTAGTTTGCTGACTCTGAGAACAAGTTCGCATTCATAATGAAGGTCTTTGGTAAAATCAGGAATATAAAACGGATGGTTTTTTGGCAACAGGGCACTTTCAGGTTTCATGAAAAACACAGGTTCTGTTGATAATTCATTGCCAAGTTCCTTAACATGGTCAACATAATTTCGTCCGATGCAAACTATTTTCATAAGAATGTTTTGGCAAAGGTAAATAAAGACAAAGCAATTCGTGATGTTCTTTTAGTGAATAATTTGGCATGGAAATAGTATGCCATGTTTTATATATTGCTGAATCCCTGATGATTAAACAGTTTTTATCTTTAAATAGGATGGACTTTGTAGTTTTTTTTATTTTTTTTCTATCTGTAGCTTGCCAGTTTCATAAAACCCTGTATCTTTGCATCGCATTTCGGTCAACGTTCTGTAAGAATTTCGGGAGTTTAGCTCAGTTGGTTTAGAGCATCTGCCTTACAAGCAGAGGGTCACAGGTTCGATTCCTGTAACTCCCACCCCGCGAAAGGTCATTTTAACTATTGGTGCTCAGGCATTTAAAGTTGAGATGGCCTTTTTTCATTCCATCTTTCAGAGAGTCAAAAACACGCTTTTTATGCCGTTTATAGACCCTGTTAGACCCCATTTGACAAAAGTGCTTGACGCTGGCTTGACAACTTTTTTATATATTTACCCTATGGTAAATTCTTATATTGCCCTCTCACAATACGCAAGTTCCAACGGTCGCAAGAGTATTGTCATCCGAATTGTAGTGAGAAGAAAAATGAATCAGATCGTTTTACCGGTAAAAGTTTTGCCGGAAGACTTGGATTTACGAAAAATGCATTTAAACGTAATATTTTAAATGTTTTATGCTCATGCAAGCTATTTGCACAATGTATTCAAATTGAAACATGAAATCACTCCGATAAATGTTCAGCAAATTATAAAGTCGATTTTGCTTCTAAGGATTATTTATACTCAACTCACCAAAGTAAACATTTTATTCATTTGATAAACTGTATGTTATGCTTAATATGAATCAATAAGCAAGCCACCCCCTTTTCTTCAACTTCACTTTTTGTAAATCAATTCATATATTTGTCCTTTTAAAAATGATTGCTTGAAAAGCCCTTTTTTTATATTTTTTTTTATTGCTGGTACATTGGTGATAATCTTCTCAGGTTGTAACCCTACCCGGAAATTGCCTGCCAATCAACATCTGCTTACTAAAAATACCATCATAAATAAAAATACCGAAATCCGGAATGATGAACTTCCGAGTTTATTATTACAGCAACAAAACAGACGATTCCTATTGATATTCAATATGAATCTTTGGATGTATAATGTTACAGCAGACTGGAAACCTACAAGATTTAAAAACTGGTTGAGAAGAAGTGCCGGCTCGCCTCCGGCAATTTTTGAAGCCGGGAAAGCCGATGCTACAGTTCGAAATATGCGTAATTATTTGAATAATAAGGGTTTTTTTAATTCAGTAGTTCGGTATGAATCAAGATTTTCAAATAAAAAGGCACAGGTAGTTTATACGATACTCCCACAGAAACCATATAAGCTCAATGCCTTTTTTATTGAGGTTGAAGATAGTACAGTCAAAGCATTTGCAGAAAAAATAATGCACAATACACCAATAAAGGCAGGTATAAATTATGATTTCGGACTGCTTGAATCAGAGCGTGAACGTGTTGCAAGAGAAATGCGGAACAACGGATTCTACTATTTTTCAAACGATTATATCTATTATGAAATTGATAGCGCTTTTAATAATCATACCCTTGATATTCATATGATTATTAAAAATCCTAAGCGTTTTGCCGGAATTGTGGATGAGACCGAAGTCTTTGCCTATGAACGTCATCGACGTTTTTTTATCAATAATATTATAGTTTATCCTCAGTTTTCAATTTTAAATGATTCTGTAAAATTTGATTCTTTGATTCTTGAAAAAAGTTATACTGACGATTCCACCAGACATGACCACTTTAAGTTTTTATTTCAGAATAAATTAAAAATCAAGCCAAAAACCATCATGCGGTCAGTATTTGTTCAGCATAAACAGCCGTTTAATATGCTGGATGTGAGTAATACTTATAAGAGCCTTACCGATCTGAGCCTTTATCGTTATGTTAACATTGATTTTGTACCGGATACAACCGGTGCTGAACCAAATTCAGGCAGGCTTGATTGTATCGTACAGTTGTCACGGGCTCCGGTTCAGGCATATACAATTGAATCTGAGGTGACAAATACCGGCGGATATCCCGGGTTGTCGGGCAGCCTGATTTATGAAAACCGTAATCTTTTAAGAGGAGCGGAACAATTTCGGGTTAAACTCCGGACAGCACTCGAAATGCAGACTTCTTTTGAGGATCAGATTACTCCAAAATTTCTGTTTTTCAATACACTCGAAGCTGGTATTGATGTAAGTATGACATTTCCGCGCTATGTTGGACCTATAGGTTCCAATCTTTTCCCGGGTTATCTTCGGCCTAAAACAATCCTTTCAGGTGGATTTAGTATGCAGAAAAGACCGGATTATGATAAATATGTTTCCAATGCTGGCTTCGGATACCGTCTCAAAGTCTCTGATTATAAGACGCATTTGTTCAATCCGGTTGAAGTGAATTTAGTCCGTATTTTTCCTTCAGTCACATTTGACAGTATCATTAATGAGATGCAGGATCAGGCAATTAAGGCGCAATACAGCAACCACCTGATCATGGGGCTTTCGTACAGCTATATATATTCTGACCAGGAAATAGGAAAAATAAAGAATTTCAGATTTTTAAGGTTCAATTTTGAATCTTCAGGCAATTTCCTTCAATTGATACAAACAATTTCAAATGCACCTCAAACATCTGACAATGCTTATACATTATTAAATATTAGGTATGCGCAATACATCAAATCAAGCATTGACTTTCGGTATTTTTATAATATTTTCAAAGACAATTCGTTGGCATTCAGAACTTTTATTGGTATAGGCAAAGCGTATGGAAACTCTGATTATCTGCCTTTCGAAAAAGGGTTTTATGCAGGAGGTGCAAACGGAATGCGCGGATGGGTATTGAAGCTTATGGGGCCCGGTTCATATGAAAACTTATCTGAGAATAATTATGACAGAATGGGTGATATTCAACTGGAAGCTAATTTTGAGTACCGGTTTCCAATTTATTCTGTGCTTAAAGGCGCCCTTTTTGCTGATTTGGGAAATATCTGGCTTATTAAACCCAATACAATGTATGATGGGGGAATGTTCTCCAATACCTTTTATAAAGAACTTGGGTTGGATGCAGGTTTAGGTTTCCGTCTTGATTTTACATTCTTTGTGTTCAGGATTGACGGAGCGCTCCGGGTGCATGATCCTGGTGAACCAGAGGGTTCCCGTTGGGTTTTATCTGACACAAGACTAGGCAAAGTAGTTTGGAATTTTGGAATTGGTTATCCTTTCTAATGCCAGATTGTTACAATTATGAATTATACAGAAGCTACACAGTTTATTTTTAGCAAGTTGCCAATGTTTACCCG
>CAZKCK010000119.1:10283-13278 GCA_964550695.1 uncultured Bacteroidales bacterium
TATGTGATTGATTTTGTTGAGAAAAACATGCTCTTATTTGATAAGCTTCACCCTTCTTTTTTCGAAATGTCGTTTGCTATGGCGGCTTCCTATTTTAGAGATATGAATGTTGATATAGCTATTATTGAAACCGGAATGGGCGGAAGGCTTGATTCTACCAATCTGATTACGCCTTTGGCCTCAGTCATTACAAATATTGGATTTGATCATGTGCAGTTTTTAGGGAACACCCTGGCCGAGATAGCCCGTGAAAAGGCAGGGATTATAAAACCAGGAATACCTGTGGTTATTGGCGAAAGAAATATTGAAACGGATAATGTATTTATAACACACGCTCAAAACCTGAAAAGCCCTGTTTTTTTTGCTGAGGATGGTTATGAAGTGAATAATCTGCGCTATGAGCCGGATGCAAATATCCTTACACTGGATGTTATACATCCGGATAAGTCTGTGCTGGTCGATATTCATTGCCCGTTGTCAGGGAATTACCAGTCTAAAAATCTTGTGACTGTGTTTAAAACCTGTGAAATTCTCAATACGCTGGGGTTTAGACTCGATGAGAATGTCTTACGTAAAGGGATTGAAAATACAATTTGTAATACGGGAATTCTGGGTCGCTGGCAAATCCTGAACCGTAATCCCTTAGCTATTGCTGATACCGGACATAACGAGCATGGTATCAGGCAGGTATTAATTCAGATTGGCAAAATCCGGTATTCCCGGCTTCACTTCGTACTAGGTCTGGTGGCTGACAAAGACATGAACAGTGTATTAAGTCAGTTGCCTGCCACCGCAATTTATTACTTTTGTAAACCAGATATTCCCCGTGGATTTGATGCTGTGAAGCTTGCTGACATTGCTGGTGAATATGGTCTCAAAGGCAATGTATACTCCAGTGTAACAGAGGCTTATAAAAATGCGTTAAATAATTCTCAGGAAAATGATTTTATTTTTGTTGGTGGAAGTACCTTTGTAGTAGCAGAAGTAGTTTAATCGTCTTAATTGCAAAATTAATTATCAACAATGGTTACACGTTTTATTTGGATTATTATTATGATCATAGCAATTGTTCATAATGGTGTTTCGGCTCAGACTGCTTCGCCCGGAAGTGCAAATCTGAATAGTGCAATTGAACACACAAATAAAAAGGAGCATATGGAAGCACTGATAGCGTGCACATATGCAATAAAATCTGATAGTTCCAATGCAGATGCCTATTATTTGAGGGCGTTCAATTTTTTCAAACTTGATAATAAAAGTGCAGCTTTATCTGATGTAAATCGTTCAATTTCAATTAATAAAAATAATAGCGATGCTTACATTCTGAGAGGAAAAATTTTTAAGTCAATGGGAAAATACATTGCAGCCTATCAGGACTTTAAACATGCAAACAACCTGAATCCCACCGAAACACTTTTGTTTGTTACCAAAAGCATGTTTTCTACAATTTTACCATCTTCCGGAAAAGCTAAATAATACAAAGAGTATGCTCCTTAATTATATATGGATTGCCTTTTTTATCATAGCATTCGTTGTCGCAGTTATTAAACTCATTGTTTTTCAGGATTATGAAGTTTTTAATTCGCTGATTGGAAGTACTTTTGATATGGCTAAAACCGGGTTTGAATTATCACTGGGTTTAACCGGAATCATGACTTTATGGTTGGGAATCATGAGGGTAGGAGAGCAGGGAGGCATGGTCAGGGTACTTACGCGTGCTTTTGGACCCTTGTTTTCGAAATTATTGCCGGGGGTTCCAAAGGATCATCCTGTTTCCGGTTCAATCATGATGAATTTATCAGCGAATATGCTTGGCCTTGACAATGCAGCAACGCCACTTGGCCTGAAAGCAATGACACAACTGCAGGAACTCAATGATAATAAGGATACAGCATCAGATTCAATGATCATGTTTCTGGTTTTGAATACTTCCGGACTTACTATAATACCGGTAAGTATCATGGTGTATCGTGCTCAGTTGGGTGCCGCAAATCCTTCGGATGTTTTTCTGCCAATATTGTGTGCAACATTTTTCTCAACGCTTGCAGGTATTATTTCTGTTGCTCTGTTTCAGCGTATTAACCTTTTTCAGAAAATAATACTTTTCTATCTTGGAGGGTTTTCGCTCCTGATTTCAGGTGTAATTTGGTACTTTTCAACAATTCCCGCCACACAGGTGAATTTCATTTCAACGCTTTCCAGCAATATTATACTCTTTACTATTATTATAAGCTTTGTTTTTCTGGCTTTCGTCAAACGCATAAATGTTTACGAGGCATTTATTGAAGGTGCCAGAGAAGGATTTAATATTTCTATTAAAATCATTCCATATCTGGTAGCCATGTTGGTTGGAATAGGAGTTTTCAGGGCATCCGGAGCAATGGATTATTTACAGCAGGGCATAGGTTGGTTTTTTGGATTTCTGAATGTTGATACTTCATTTGTTGACGCTTTGCCCACAGCATTTATGAAACCATTAAGCGGCAGCGGTGCCAGAGGTTTAATGGTTGAAACCATGAAAACCTATGGTGCTGATTCCTTTACCGGCAGATTGGCATGTACTTTTCAGGGTGCATCAGATACAACTTTTTATATACTTGCTTTATATTTTGGGTCAGTGGGTGTTAAAAAAACAAGATATGCTGTTACTTGCGGACTTATTGCAGATTTAGCCGGTGTGCTGGCTGCAATCTTTGTTGCCTATTTGTTTTTCCCACGTTGATTTTATAATTCTGCTTTATTTGTTAATTTTTTCCGCAATCGATACCAATGGTAAAAATGAATTCTTAAAAAAATAAATGTAGCAGAACGCATTTTTTGTTCATTTTGTTCATGCTTTTCCCAAAGAAATTAACATTTATTTTTAAAAAATTGCATTATATTCTTGATAATTAGTATTTTATGTGATGAAAAATTTCGTTGGCATAATTCATTGGTTTAAACTTTTAAACTTCTACCTTTGCCACATTGAAAATTTCATTAAACCCAAAAATAG
>CAZKCK010000120.1:0-2158 GCA_964550695.1 uncultured Bacteroidales bacterium
GCCAGATGATGCGTAAAGTTGAGATTGAAGACCCGGGCGATACCAAATTCCTTGAAGGTGATCTCGTGAACAAGATTGATTTCCAGGATGAAAACGACTGGATTTACGGAAAGAAAATTGTGGATGAACCAGGTGATTCAGCCAATGTTGTTGCTGGCCAGATTATTACTGCCCGTAAACTCAGGGATGAAATTTCTATCCTCAAACGTAAAGACCGTAAACTGATTGAATACAGAGAGGCTAAACCAGCCACCGGACGTCAGGTGCTTCAGGGGATTACCCGTGCATCCTTACAAACAAAGAGTTGGATTTCTGCTGCTTCCTTCCAGGAAACAACGAAAGTTCTTACCAATGCTGCCATCAATGCAAAAAGCGATTATTTAGTTGGCCTGAAGGAAAATGTTATCGTTGGTCACCTGATTCCTGCCGGAACCGGACTACGTGAATATGAAAACCTGATTGTGGGCTCTAAAGAAGAATATGAAGCACTGATGGCTTCCAAATCAGATGAAAAATAATTATTATGGAAAATAAAACTCCTCAGAATCAACTTAGTGTTGACCTTCCGGAAGAAATTGCAACCGGTGTTTATTCCAATCTGGCTATTATTACGCATTCAAATGCCGAATTTATAGTCGATTTTTTAAATGCCCTGCCCGGAATGCCAAAGGCAAAAGTTAAAGCCAGAGTCATTCTTACCCCTTCGCATGCCAAAAGGCTTTATAAGGCTTTGCGTGAAAACATTGCCAAATTTGAACAGGTGCATGGCGAAATAAGAGAAGGCGAAGCAGAGGCTTTCCCGATTAATATGGGTCCGGCCGGAATGGCCTGATCAACATACACAAACAAAAAAAGCAGCTTTCGGGCTGCTTTTTTTTTGAATTGCTGATTCCTTTTCTTAGTAAAATATAACGAGGAAAATAATAGGTATGGCAATTCCGATAATCGTCAATATGGCACCCCGGCCAGTAATTCCGTTTTTACCTTTCAGGATAAAGAGTCCGCTAACTGCAAGGAGTACCAATCCGACTGCAAACGCATCACTAAACCATACCCACCATTTGCCGGGGTTGTAATGCAGGTAGTTAAACTGATTAAATACTGGACGGCGCTTGAGCCTTTCAATGGAACCTTCACCGGTTTCGAGATCAATATAGGCTGTTCCGCTTGAACGCAGGAAGATTTTCACCACACCGGGCTGCGGGAAATAATGTTTTTTGTAGTTTTCAGCCTCATCGTATTTTTTCAGGATGTTAATAATTTGCGCTTTATCAATAGCTATGGAATCGGTTCGGGGAGATTCCCTGATTTCAGAAACCGTAATAATATAATTCGGGTTCCAGTCATCCAGGTGGTTGATGGCTATGCCTGATACCGAATAAATAACCGTCATGGCAAAAAATATGTATCCCAGATCGCGGTGGGTAGCCCTGTTGTATTTACGCCAGTTGATTTTTTTCATGTGTTTAAAAAAGAAACCGGAACAATCCAAAGGAAAATTCCGGTCAGAGGTTTATGAATATTCGTATTTATTTAGCTGTTGAATCGGCTTTTGCTTCAGCTTCTTTCTTGATTTCATAGCTGATGCAGTTAACTGAGAAAAATGAAACATGATCGGTGCCACTTGCTTTGATCTGTTCACGGAACTCATTTATTCTGTCCAAATCTCCTGAAATAGTTCCCTCAGCTTGTTCATGCCCCGGTTCACCCATATGAACTTTGGATGCAGCTTCGCCTTGTGTATCGGCATTCACTTCACTTTCCCACTGATCAAGGTATGCAGCATCAATGCGCAATTCTTCAACGATTCCTTTTACAAGTACTTCACTGCCTTCCCATTCAGGTTTAAAGCTGGTGTTATCATCCGTAGCATTAATTTTCACCCTTACATCAGGTGTTTCGCCAATCAGGAACATCCGTTTCCCGCCATGTTTACATACATGGTCAACAGTTCCCAGAATCGTAATTTCTTTGTTGGCATACTGTGGAGCAAGCGAATCAAATTGTGCCAGGTCAAAAGTAGTTTCTTTGGGTGTTTGTTTAGATTGGTTGCACGCGGCAAATATCATTACCATGAGTGCGAAAAATGTGATTTTTTTAATCATTTTTTTTGAGTTATTGGTTTCTGGTGCAAGATTACAACTTTATATGAAACCTT
>CAZKCK010000120.1:2258-5671 GCA_964550695.1 uncultured Bacteroidales bacterium
CCGAACATCTTAAATTTCGGTTTTTAGGTTATCATACAGTTGTTTTAGCAGCGGATAGTAAGCATCACTTATTGCTTTAACTACTTTATTGGCAGTAGTTTCATCGTAGGTATGCGAAGTAAGGTTCCTGTTTTCAAGTGCCTGAAGCCATGCTTGGCCGTCAATGATTAGTCCGGTTTCAAAACCTTTTTTAATTGTTTCTCTGGGTGACCTTATATCATCATATCCCTGATCAACCAGATAATCTTTCATCAAGTTCCATGATAATTCAAAACTGATTTCAAAAAACTGAATCAGACCGGCTTTTTGTATTATATCCGGATTATTAATCCGTAAAGCCTCCGTTAAAAGCAAAAGCGCTTTTTCATAGTTTTGAAACCTTTGTTTCCAGCGGATGTCATCTTCATTCATGTTTATATTTTTTTATCTGGAGTCTTCTGAGAAGTCTGTTTTATGTAATTGGCAATTTTACTTATTCCGTGGCAAATTTACAGTATTTGAGAAGGGTTTTATCTATTAAAAAATCAGTTTATTTATTTTCTTCCCCGTCTTTCCCTTTCTTCTTTCCTCCCAGTCCGCCTATGTACCGGGCATTTAGGTAGCCTCTGTAAAACTCCTCATTGGTGGCTTTCAGCACCAGGGCCAACGGATCAAGAGAATCTTTTAATACGGTATCCAACTGGTCAAACAACACATCGAGCTGAGAAGTGGCGTTTTTGCTTTCGGTACGGGCGGTCTGAGGTGCACTTATCACGTCATGGAAGCTGCCAATGGCATTATTCAGGGCTATCAGATCGCCAGCCGTAATCCCATAGCTGGCAAGATTCACAGTTAATGGGCTTATCAGTGTATGGATGTTCTTGCAGAAACTGTAACATTCCTGATCTTTTTTCTTAAGCAGTCTGCTATGCGAAATGCTCAAATTGGTTTTGAGTTCCACATTTTTTACTTTAGAAGCATAAGCTTTTGCACCGGCACTCAACTTTATAGCCAGATCTACCATCGCCAGTTTTTTCGTTTCCTTGTCGTTGGTAACGCCTTGGGTAATTTCTGACTGTGCCTGGGCTTCTTCTTCAATGTTTGTTTTAAGTACATTCACATCAGCCACTGCTTCTGCAAACGGAGCAAAATCATTCCAGATTTCATTTTCCCTTTCAAGGTAGCTCAGCAATACCCTGACCATGTTCAGTTTTTTGATATAATAACCTTTCATTTTGTATTTTTTTCTACAAATTTAGTGTACACTTTTCAAAAATGTATCGGGTAAACAACCAAATTTTATAGTTTTCAAAAATTTATATCGGGTCTAAATAAATACTTGCTTTACATCGGATTACTGGAATCATTCAATTTTTTCGAATTTTTAAATAATTTACTACCCATATAATTAATGTATAATGAAAATACAGACCTTTCCACTGCTATCATTAAGCAATTGATTGCGCTAAATGAATTTCAAATACATTTACAGAGATGTCAGACAAGTTAAAAGATACGTCCAACAGGTAAAAGGGATGTTCGACAGGTTTGCTGATACGTCCGACAGGTTTGCAGATATATCCGACAGGTATGAAGAAATGTCCGGCAGACTTGCAGATACGTCGGATAGGTTTGAAGAATTGTGCGACTGACCTGAAGAAATGTCCGGCTCGTTTACATATACTTACGAAAGGCTTAAAGTGAAGTCCGACTGGCTTAAAGTGAAGTCCGGCAGGCCTGATGAATCGTCCGAAAGACTTAGAGATAATTCCGACTGACATGCCGATACATCCGACAGGATTGAAGAATCTTCGATAATTTTGAATGAATAATTTTGAATTTTGAATGAAAGAGCCATTGATTTGGATTGAAATGCCACAGCAATCCTTTCATCCTGCCAAAGAAACTCATACTCAGTCAAAGGATTGGTATTGTGAGGCTTCTTTCATTAGCACATGATCACACCAGCACACTGTCTCATTTTTCAATTTCCACATCCTCATATCCTCATATCCTCATATCTTTAAATCCTCACATCTCCACATTTCCATATCCTCAAATCCTCCCTTTCTTCTCATTTCAGCGAAAACCTTACCTTTGCACTTCAATTCAAAGTAAATGATAAGGATTTTACTTGTTTTAGCATTAATCGGAATCACAATTTCAGCAATCGGATCACTCATGAAAAGTTCATCAGATAATAAGCGCAAAGCAGCATATGGAAAATGGATAGGTGGCGGCCTGGGCTGGGCCTTCGGCGGACCTATCGGTGGCATACTCGGCTTTATTTTTGGCTCAATGGTAGATGGAATGCAAAGCGGGGAATATGCCTACTCCGGTCAGACAACAATGTCACCCGATGCTGACCGCACACGCCGTGCCGACTTCAGTATCAGTCTGCTCACCCTGGCTTCTGCAGTCATGAAGGCTGACGGTCAGGTTCTGAAATCGGAACTTGAATATGTAAAACGTTTCCTTGTTCAGCAGTTCGGTCAGGAAGAAGCCGAACGGCAATTGTTGTTGTTGCGTGATATTCTGAAACAAGAAATTCCCCTGCATGATGTATGTTTCCAGATACGCGACATGATGGGCTACCCCAGCCGTCTGCAATTGCTGCATTTTTTGTTCGGCCTTGCCGGTGCCGATGGTCATCATGCTCCTTCAGAAGTTGATCTTATCCAGACCATCGCACGCTATATGAGCATCAGTGAAACTGATTACCAGTCGGTGCGGGCTATGTTCATCAAAGATCTGGGAGGCCCGTATAAGATTTTGGGTGTAGCACCCGATGCCACAGAAGAGGAAATCAAGAAAGCATACCGTCAGGCTGCCATTACACATCATCCCGATAAGGTAGCACATCTGGGCGATGATGTGCAACATGCCGCCAAAGAAAAGTTTCAGCAGATTAATGCTGCATACGAGGAAATTAAAAAGCAGAAGGGTATTAAATAATGAACCCGGCGTATCAGCGCAAAATTGAGCTGGCTCAGAAGCAACTTCCTGAAACGCGGAAGTTTTTGAACCGGCTGAAGAAGATTTCACCCAAAGATCTTGATGAAGTTGTTGCTGATTTGCATGATAAAGCCTTTGCGCAGATTGACTGCCTGCAGTGCGGCAACTGTTGCCGGACACTTGGCCCGCGCCTCACTGACAGAGATATTCAGGAAATGGCTTCAGCACTCAGGATAAAGCCGGCTGCGCTTACACAGAAATATCTGAATATTGATGAAGACCGTGATTTTGTTTTTGCTTCAATGCCCTGTCCTTTCATTGATAATGAAAACCTATGCGGCATTTATTCTTCACGTCCGCGTGCCTGTGCTGAATACCCGCATACTGACAGGCGCAGGTTCGTCCAGCTTCTCGACCTTACACTGAAGAATTTAAGTACATGCCCCGCTGTTTGTGATATTGTGGCGGAACTTAAACGG